>JBEGUT010000079.1:0-10813 GCA_041178745.1 Planctomycetota bacterium
GTTTCACTCCTTACCAAAACGCTGACGAGGTACTGCAGGCCTTTCGTAACATTCAGGCAAAAATAGAACCAAAGCTCGACGAACTCTTCCTACTTCGTCCCAAAACACCGTTTGAGATTCGTCGTACCGAGTCGTTTCGAGAAGCAACTGCCAGTGCCGAATACATGCCCGGATCGGCTGATGGTAGTCGCCCTGGAATTTTCTATCTTCCGCTACCCGAGCCAGCTAAGTTCAACATCACCAGCGGCATGGATTCACTCTTTGCACATGAAGCGATTCCGGGCCATCACTTTCAAATTTCGCTGCAACAAGAAAACCAAAGACTACCAAAGTTTATCCGCTTCATTTGGTACGGGGCTTATGGTGAAGGCTGGGCACTTTATTGCGAATCGATTGGACGTGAACTTGGTCTGTACACTGAACCGGAACAGTACCTAGGAGCACTTGGAGACGAAATGCATCGTGCTATTCGGTTGGTTGTCGATGTCGGTTTGCATCAAAAAGGCTGGACCCGAGAGCGGGCAATCGAGTACATGATGAATAACGAGCCGATATCCGAACAAAGCGCGGTAGCGGAAATCGAACGGTACATGGCTATGCCAGGTCAAGCTCTCGGTTATAAAATCGGTTCACTACAAATCCGTAAGTGGCGTGAACAGTTCGAGAAAGAACTGGGAGACAAATTCAATTTAGCCGCGTTCCATGATGAAATACTTCGCGACGGCGGTATGCCACTGAACATTCTTGAACGCAAACTCAACGCTTGGGCCGAACGAGTCAAGAGTGGTCGACCGTAAGCGAAACATGAAATACTCACTGCTCACATTCTTGGCTTAAAGCGTATTGTGCTATTCAAAATGACTTGAGTGATAACATTCACCTATGCGTATCGATATCACATGTTCATCGAAACGAGAAATCGAGGCATCTTGATGCTTCATTTGACATCAGACGATTCAAATAACGGGCGATGTCCCAAAAGAAGTTGGGCGATCTAACTTGATGCTCGAGTGCAATATCTTGAGTTGGATATTCAGCTTGAGGTTATCGCATCGTTGGTGAACCACTTCAGAGAGATTGTTATACAGCAGCGATGAGTTTTCCTGCGTGTAATATCCACTGATTGCACTGATGAGCCCCAGCAGATCGCTGACCGTCGAAAGGTAAGTAAGATTTTCATGGCGTAAGGCGTTATCCGTTACCCCGAGAATGTCTTTATTGCTTTGCAGCATACTGAGCAAACTGACCAGCGAATTGAGTTCGTGAAATCGCTTGCGATAGGTCATCATCTCGAGACCCAGCAAGGCGAGAAAAGCAAGTACGATGTTGATGATGATTCCAAGAAATGCGTCGACACCTTGAAACATTTCAATAGCATTATTTGCCGTCGGTGAGAATTCATTATCGGCGATGCTGGCAGGTTGGCTATCGAATACATGTGCCGCAACGGCCAGAAGTCGTGGCGTCAAACCGGTGCGGGCTACAAGGAACGTTGGTACTCGGTAGGTTCTCAACCTGTCGCGGGGAACCGCTGGCTCCTGCGATAGATAACCAGCTTCCAAATTAAATACCTCGAGATAATCCAGTTCATCGGCTTGAGCGCCAAGATAGGGCTGACGCAAAACGAATCCTTGTTGATAAAGTATTTTGATAGCTGAGATCGTGCTTTTATCCGAAGCATCTTTCACTACAAAAACAGCGTCGACGTCTTGCTCGATCAACGTCTTTTCACCTTTCGTAATATCACCCCAAGCATGTTCGTACTTAACTTGCGTCGCACCCCAAATGGCAAAGAAGTCTTGTGCAACGGTATGACTCCCTTCGCCCTCCAGTGATGTGATAACTTTTTTTATTTCCGCAGGATTTGATTTCTCGGCGCGGGTGAGGAAGAAGACAACTTCTTCGGCTGGCGTTTTTAAGCGGGGAAGATGGTCGGCGATTTTCATGCCACCCTGTACGAAAGCGAGATCAACTTTACCGGCTTGAACCAATTCGGCAGCCTCCCGCGAACCGGGGACATAGTTGGGCTTTAATCGGACACGATTTGTTTTTGCGGCTAGTCGCAGAACATCTTCGGTATCGCGTTGCGCGAGGGCGATGGAGAGTGTCGAAACGTGGAAGAAATTCCAATATGTCCAAGCGAGAAGCAACAAAAGGGCGGCCGCAAGAAAAAGAGCAGGAAGCCGATGAAGCGAGAAAATCCCTTTGACTTGCTTGGATACTTTTTGAGCCGACAGCGCTGCGGCGACGATGTGATCGACGGCTCCAGCCCGTCCCGAATGGCTCGGAAGTTCAGCCTGTATCCTTTCCCGCACACTTTCCGCGGCTTGGATAATACCCTCGATTTTCAGTTCCAACGGTGGTAGGGAACCGGCTGGGATATCTTGTTTTGTCGTGTCAGACCGCATTTGAAAATCCTTGGCTTGCAGGCTGCATTATATAGGCCTGGATGACTCATGTCGGCTCGGCTGGGATCGGATATCCCTAGCAAATACCAGGCAAAAGACTCGGTTTAATTGTCCGCCCAAGGCACATTAGGGGCGACCCGATTACCGTCATAACGCTTCTTCCGGTAGCGACTTGCGTCGCGGACCTCGCAATGATGAAAAATCATTGGTGGGAAGGGAAGTTCCATGCCGTTTTAACCCTAGCCAGAATAACCTTTGGTAGCTAACCTTCTGAAGAGGTGATTCGGAAATGTTGTAAATTCTGAGCCGACTTGATTTTCGGACAAGCCGCTCCGGTTCACCCGTTTTTGTTGGAAATCCAGTAATGCCCACCACCCTTCCGATTTTAGGCCAAGCCCCCGCGCGGGATGCGCAACTGGAGGGGGTTCTGCCTGCCACCAAAACCTTAGTCCCTCTAAAAGATCGTAAAGCGCTTCCCATGAGCATGGAGGAAGCTCGCGCGTACGGTTGGGACGAACTCGATGTGGTCTTCGTAACGGGAGATGCTTACGTCGACCATCCGAGTTTCGCGATGGCTATTTTGGGGCGAACTTTGCAGGCAGCTGGCTTTAGGGTCGGTATTATCAGTCAACCGGATTGGCACAAAGTAGATGATTGGCGACGCTTCGGGAAACCGCGACTTTTCTTCGCGATCAGCGCCGGCAATATGGATTCGATGATCAATCATTACACGGCCAACAAAAAGGTGCGCAACGCCGATGCGTACTCTCCGGGAGGCAAAATCGGTTTGCGGCCTGATCGCGCAACGCTCGCTTATTGTCAACGCGCTCGCGAAGCCTACAAAGGTGTTCCGGTGATTGCCGGAGGTGTCGAAGCGTCGCTGCGTCGACTTGCTCACTATGATTACTGGAGCGACAAAGTTCGCCGCTCGATACTGCTCGATTCCAAAGCGGACTTGGTCGCGTATGGAATGGGCGAAGGCATCATTATCGAGATCGCCAAACGGCTAGCGGCTGGCGAGACGCTTGCCGAACTGCGTCAAATGCGTGGTATCGCTTACGCGCTTGGTGCCTCCGAAACTCCTCCAGCCGATGCCTTGGCACTTCCGAGCTTTGAGCAAGTTCGCGACGACAAGGCGATGTTTGCCGAAGCGACGCGAATGATTCACAACGAGACCAATCCGTACAATGCCCGACGATTGGTGCAGGCACATGATCGCCAATTCGTTGTCGTTAATCCTCCGGCGTTACCCGTGACCGAACAATCCATGGATCGCATCTATGGATTGCCCTACACTCGCAAAGCCCACCCCTCCTATCGAGAACCGATACCTGCGTTTGAGACCATCAAGAACTCGGTCACCATCATGCGAGGTTGCTTTGGTGGTTGCACGTTCTGTTCGATTACGGCGCATCAAGGAAGGATCATTCAATCTCGTAGCCGCGAATCGGTTGTCAGCGAGATTCAGCAGATGTCTGCGGATCCTGGCTTCAAAGGAACCGTCAGTGATATCGGCGGTCCAACGGCCAACATGTATCAGATGCGTTGTTCAAAGCCTGAGGTCGAAGCTATCTGTCGACGTCAATCGTGCGTGCACCCGAAGATATGCAAATTGCTCGGTACGGACCATGGTCCTCTGATTCAATTGATGCGTGATGTTCGCCAAGTCGACGGTGTAAAGAAAGTCCTAGTTGCCAGCGGTATTCGCATGGATCTAGCAAGACGCTCGCCGGAATATATGCGCGAGTTAACAGCCCATCACGTTGGAGGTCATTTAAAGGTTGCTCCAGAGCACGTTGATCCAGATGTGCTCGACAAAATGAAGAAACCTTGCAACGATGACTTCGAAAAGTTCGCCGACAGTTTTGCTCGGGAATCCAAACGAGCTGGGAAAAAGCAGTATTTGGTTCCGTACTTCATTGCCAGTCACCCAGGCAGTGACCTCGATGCCATGATTCACTTGGCAGTCTTCCTCAAGAGAAACGGTTATAAGCCGGATCAGGTACAAGACTTTATTCCAGCTCCGCTCGATGTGGCGACTTGCATGTACTACACAGGCTTGGATCCGTTTACCAAAAAGCCAGTACATATTTCGAAAACACTTAAGGATCGCAAACTACAACGTGCCTTGATGCAGTTCTTCAAGCCGGAGAATTATTTTGAGGTACGAGAAGCCCTAACGCTGGCTGGTCGACAAGATTTGATCGGTTCGGATTGTGATTGTTTGATTCCAGACAAGCCGCCGAAGGAAGCGATCGTGCGTCGCCGCGAAGATGCCAATGCAAGATTTCGAGGCGAATACGTACACACCATTCGCCAACCTAAAGATCTCAAGAAGGGGAGCAAGAAACTTTCGCGGCGCCAGGGTGGAAAAGGCTATCGCCCAAAGCAGTAGCGATAAGGCGAATCCGCAAGAGCATTTGTCTTACGAGACATTCATCTTGGCTTGATTTCAAAGGCAGCCCAGCAGTCATATGCTGGGCTGCGACGTGAATCATCTGAAGCTCATCTGGCATCGTTTTAATTGGATGCTTGCTGTTGCGGAGTCATATCTAGACACGCACAGGCTACGCATCAGTTACCACGCAAATATTCCATGAAGAATACCTACTTCGAATTGAATTTATCCAATGCCAATTGATGGAAGTAATGCGGTACCTCATTCTGATTAGCCAACAGCCAATCGATCGATGGCTCATGGTTCATCGCTTTGCGCAAAGCCTTCGTCGTCGCTTCGCGGTTAGTGGCAAATAGCACGTTGGGATCGAAATCGGCATCGACCACGGACGGGTCGAGCCAAACCGATACGATGATGCCAAGATCATTAGCCTTTTCCTTTGGAATGACTCCTTCGCGAACCGCATCGAGCACGCCGTGAGCAATCGCAGCTTGAACAGTGCCCATCAAGATATTGGTATAGGCTTCGCTCTTGACGGTCACTTTGCTGACCATCAATGTGACAGGACGAATTTGTACATCACTGTTGAGGATCGCGAAGACCTTGGTATGACCTTTGACTTGGTCTCCAATCAACTGGGCAATGGAATAGCCGACTGGTCCATCGAGCTCGCCGATAACGACTTCAGGTTCCGCAGCGGACCATGCTTCATCTGCTTCGACCAACGCTTCGCCGGTGCGTAGAATGATACGTTGATCAACGAGTCCCTTCTTCTTGTTTTTTTGCTTGGAGAGCTTAACCGATTTTTCCTTGCCAGAGGATTTCTTTTTCTTTGCCATCTTTGGGAACCCTTATGGAATGACTTAGAGAACAATTTATTTAAAAATAGGAAACCGTTCATGGGCTGGCAATTCAGGAGGAATGCCAGGCAGAAGTGTATCACACTCCTTGCCAATGGTAACGGTCGGTGGACAATGGTTAACATGACACATGATAACTTTTCTAAATCCGCCTCCTCTTTTGATCGCGGTCGTCGTTCGACCGTTGGGCTCTTTTCATTTCGGGCAGATTTGGTTTCGCCCGATGCCTGGATAGCGGAAACCGCGATTGTCTTAGGTGAAGTGAGTATCGGAGCGGAATCGAGCGTTTGGTTTGGAACGGTGATTCGAGGCGATGCGGCACCAATCACGATTGGAGCTCAATCCAACATTCAAGATCTATGTTGCTTGCATGCCGACCCGGGTTTGCCATGCCGCATTGGAGATCGGGTGACGGTGGGGCACGGGGCGATCGTGCATGGCGCCACGGTGGAAGACGATTGCCTCATTGGTATTGGAGCGGTGGTACTTAATGGTGCGGTCATCGGTCGTGGTTCGATTGTCGGAGCGGGTGCCTTGGTGCCTGAAGGCAAGGTGATACCTGCAGGTTCTTTGGTCTTGGGGATGCCAGCCAAGGTCATCCGGCAAATTGAATCGGCGGATCGCGAGCGTATGGAACATGGCTGGCAACATTACGTTGAACTTTCCCGGAAATACAAAATGGGGGATGATTCCCCAGAGGGCTCCAAGGATGTCTCGTAATCCGCGTCATAGAGACGATCCATCGCCCCAGATTGGCCAATTGGAAATCGAAGCGGGAGAGCCGATACCTGGAGTTTTGGTTCCCCAGGAACAATGGACACAAACCGGTATTAAGAAGCTGCCCGATCCCACCACGCTGAGCTGGTCGGAGGTCTTCGGTCGCACGGCACCTTTGGTCGTAGATCTTGGCTGTGGCAATGGTCGGTTTGCTGTTAGCAGTGCTGTTCGACACCCAGAGTGGGATCATCTTGGAATCGATATTCTTCCAATGGTTATTCGATATGCGACGCGCCGAGGGAATCAACGCGGCCTTAAAAACGTTCGCTTCTTGGTTTGTGGAGGAATGGAGTTCTTATTGAACTTTTTTGGCGATCGAAGCCTTTTTCAAATCCATATTTATCATCCCCAGCCTTATCGTGAAGCGGGGCAGGAGCATAAAAGGTTACTGACTCCCGAGTTCTTTGTCATAGCTCATCGGCGGCTTGGTGCAGAGGGTAGCCTCCTTTTTCAGACCGACAATCCCGCGTATTGGAATTACTTCCGGTCGACGGCTAAGGGATTATTTGACGTCTCAGAGGAGTTAGGTCCATGGCCCGAAGATCCTCGCGGTAGAACGCGCCGCGAAATCGTAGCTCTATCGCAGGGCCTTGCGATCTACCGGGCAACCGCAATTCCTCTGGCGGGACAAACAGAGGAAACTTATCAGGATTTTCTAAAGAATGCTGTCGCTCCGGAGTTTGATGCTTGGCAAAACCACCCACAGCGACCGCCGCGCCGCGGTCGCAACTACCGGGACCAACGTCGCGGCCGGAAGAAACCCAACTCGCGATCTGGCCGCACGAATCGGTCTCGACGTGACCCTCCAGACAGCGCGGCCGATTGATCCCAGAGCATCCATCTGGCTATCTAGAACGGAAAACTTGGATCCAAGGGTGAAGCGGCAAGATCGACCAGGAAGGGAACTAGCCGTTCGGAAACCAGTTCTGCAACTGCCTTCCCTTTGTCGGGGGTAGCGGCGTGAGGATTTCCGGATCCGCTGTTGGTGGTTAGTAAATGCCAGGGTCGCGTGATACTGACCCAACCGCGACGAAGCGCTTCGAAGCGCATCGGATTGACGGCTCCGGAATCGGCATGAAGTTTCCCATCGGCTTGGTACTGAACCAGATGTGGCGTCAGGTGCATAACGAGAGATGTTTCCATTTCTCCAGCATGATCTTCTTTGTGCTCGAAGATTTCTGACTGTCGATCGGCCACCATTTTGAACCAATCGCAGAGGAAAAGCTGGACCTGCGTTTGGCCATAAATTTGCCGGAGAAAAGGTTTAAAATCGTTTCCTCCATGGCTGTTAAAGAGTACCATTTTGCGAATTCCGCTCTTTTCGACTGACTGTATAAGATCTTGAAGCACAGCAAAGAGCGTGGTGGGAGAGAGATTCATCGCCAGAGGAAACTCTCGCATGTTGGTTTCTGTTCCGTAGGGAATCTCCGGCAACATGACAACTCTCGCTCCTTTCCTCCACGCTTCGCTACATACTTTTTCAACCAAGCCGGTAGCTTCGATAGTATCGGTGCCATAGGGTAGGTGCAGGTTGTGTGGTTCAGTTGCTCCCAGCGGTAGAACGGCGACTTGATAATCTAACTGTCGAACTTGGTCGTAGGAGGTTTCTGCGAGGATCCAAGGCCGAGAAGTTGGCTTGGATGGGGTCATCGAGGTATGCATTTTGGATCCATTTCAAAAAAATAACACTTCCGCTTACACTGTGGGCGAGAAGTGACGTCTTCGTGCCGATAACAAAATGAGGTTTCAACGCGCCGAATTTGCCTGAATAAGGTAAGATATTTCGGTGACGCGGAAAATCGCAGTGGGGAGTTTGGTTTCAATTAGGCAAAACGATTGCGGTTGCTCGCACTCAGCCTTTTCATTCCTGAGCTTTAATCGAAATCGACGAAAATGATCGCGCAAAGCGTGACAACCATGAAACGTCGAGTGGACTCGACAGTTCTCCGCAATCGGCAACGAGTCGGCAAGTACCGAATCGAGCGCCGATTGGCTCAAGGTGGTTTTGCCTATGTTTATCAGGCAATGGATACCATCGAGGGAATTCGGGTCGCCCTGAAAATGCCTCATGCAAGCAACGTCAGCCCGATGATGCTTAACACTTTCCAGCGCGAAGCTCGCTTGGTTGCTCGCCTGGATCATCCAAATATTTTGCCCCTTAAAGATGCAAGCTTTATCGATGGTCGCTTTATTATCGCCTCGAAATTGGGCGAAAAGACTTTATGCGACCGCTTGAAAAAAAGGATGTCGGTAGAGACTGCCCTAGAATTTGCTGAGCAAATGATTCAGGCGGTGGCTTATGCCCATCGCATGAAAATCATTCATTGCGATATAAAACCGGAGAACATGATCCTACTTGAGGATGGTCGTTTGCAACTGACCGACTTTGGTATCGCCAAAATCGCTCAGCGAACCATCCACGGTTCGGGGTCGGGAACGGTCGGCTACATGGCTCCGGAACAAGCGATGGGGCGGCCTTCGATGAAGTCCGATGTTTTCTCGATCGGCTTGATCATGTGCAAAATGTTGACGGGACACCTTCCCGAATGGCCCTTTGATTGGCCAGTTCCGGGACATCGGGCACTCAAGCGGAAGGCTCACCCGGAATTGGTGGAACTTCTCCGCAGGACTTTGGAAGTCCGGCCAAATCGTCGTTTCCGAGATGCCAACGAATTGCTCGCCGCATTTCGACGCGTGAAGCCCAAGGCCCTGCGACACGCTCGGGCTCGCCGGCGGCCTATCTAAACAAAAAGCCTGTGGAATCTGTGCTAAAAATCTCTTCCGTTATCGCCAGCTAGCCAGCTTGCGTTAAAATCGGCAGGCACCTCAAGAACTGTTACCCGGGAAGTAACTGCTGAGCGGTCGCTGGCCAAGTTGCTTGTTGGCCAATCCATTGCCGGCTTCTTTTCTCCCCGGAATCTCTGGGGGCAACTCCTTGGATCACAGACGCTGGAAGCTTCTCGATTTATTTCGCATCACTAACAATTCATCGGAACTTGCATCGCATGTCCTCTTCGACACCCTCTGTCACCATTCGCGACCAGGCTAGTATCCCTTCGATTGCTTACAAGTTTTTTAGCCAATTTGCGAGGATCATCAATGCAGGGCAGTCGCGATCGATTGTCCTGTCGGGCAACATCTACGATCTTTACTTTGACGGGACGCAGTACGTACCGATCGTTCCTTTTCTCACCGCCAAGACCAAAGTGGCTGGGCTGATTCAAGTCCTTTATGAACTCAATGGACCGATTCGCATCGCCGATGAAGATCGAGTCAAACTGCGCAATGCCTGGGCCGCTTGGAAAATTGGCGTTAAACCGGATCAACTTCCAATCAAAGATATCACCGGGGATTCAAGCCAGATTGAAATGCGGAGGCGCGAATTCGATCAGTATTTGCGAGATGCGATGGGCAATGCGACCCAAGCTCTCGAGTTTCTTCGCCAGTTGACCATCTGCTCCCGCTCGGTCCTTCCAGAAAACTTGCTGATCATCATCGAAGGGGCCGACATGTTGCTGCCAGCCGGAGATGGAGACGTTTCCCGGTTGAACGACACCCAGCAGCGGCGGATTGCGATTGTCACCGACTGGTTTGGTGATCCCGGATTCTTTACTGGTCGAGATACCGTTTGCTTGATTGCCGAGTCGCGGAGTTTGATTCATCCTCGAATCAGTCGCTTGCCTCAGGTTCTCTCGGTAGAAATTCCAGCCCCGGATCGCGAGATTCGGCAGCATTTCGTTCAGTTCACGGAAGGCGCCTCCGGCAAACAGATCCTTAATGGCAACGAAAGTGGATGGCTGGCATCGGCAACGGCCGGCCTGAGCCTTCACGCCCTCCGGCAGCTTCTAGTCGGAGCTGGCTATTCGGGGCAGGGGATCCAGAAACAAGATGTGTTTTCACAGGTCGAACAATTTATTCAGGCGCAATTGGGTGAAGATGTTATTGAATTCAAGAAGCCTGAGCATTCTCTTGAACAGGTCATGGGGTTCCGAAAACTGAAGGGCTTTTTGAAAGACTACTTCATTCCACGTCTCAGCTTGGCGGATGACCGAGCGTTGCCGGGAGCCGCGGTCGCAGGTCCCATCGGTAGCGGTAAGACATTTATCTTTGAAGCTGTCGCTGCGGAACTCGATATGCCCGTGATGGTTCTTAAAAACATCCGCAGCCAATGGTTCGGACAGACCGATGTGATTTTTGAGAGGTTGCGAAGGGTTTTGGAAGCGTTGGAAAAGGTTGTTATCTTCGTCGATGAAGCGGACACCCAGTTTGGTGGAGTTGGCGAAGGAGCTCATGAAACCGAACGCCGTCTTACGGGCAAGATCCAGGCCATGATGAGCGATCCGAAGCTAAGAGGTCGGGTGATTTGGCTT
>JBEGUT010000080.1:0-10753 GCA_041178745.1 Planctomycetota bacterium
CTTATCGGCTTCTGGCACATCCTCGATATTCGCATTGCGGCTTCGCTGCAAGGCTCGAACATACAGAGCAATAGCCCAGCGATCCGCTGCATTTACCTGCGAACTGTAACCACCCATCTTTCCTTTGCCGTTGGTGATAGTGTGGAAAATTCTTCCGATCGGCTGGTTTCGAATCTTTTCTTCGTGAAGCGATGTTGGAGGAACCCAAGTCGAAGGCGATTTCTCAGCTGCAGTTCTAGCAACTAATCCATCTCCACTCCCTCCGATTCCGTGACAAGCAGCGCAGTAAATTTCAAAACGCTGTTTACCTCGTGCCATGTTCTCTTCGGATACAACACCTTGAGGAAACTCATTGACCCAAGGTAATGCATCAAGGTTGATTTCACCTGGAGCAGCCGGTGCTGCAGCCGGGGCCTGTGCTGCAGCAGGTGCCGGTGTGGCAGCAGTTTGACCGTCCTTCGCCGAGGGAGCCGCAGGAGCGGGTTCTGTTTTCGGAGGATCTGTCTTCGATGCATCAGCAGGAGCTGGTTCGGTCTTAGCGGGTTCGGCCTGAGGTTGAGGAGCTGGAGTTCCTTCGGCAGCAGGCTCAGAAGGCTTCTCCGCTGGTGGTTGCAGCAGCGTAACAAACCGAGTTGATTTTGCTGCTTCAGCTGCAGCTACCTTCTCTGGGTCATAGCCCAAATAGTAAGCTCCATCATTAGCAAGTTGGCCCCGAGCAACGGTACCGTCAACTTGTGTTCTAGTGACTCGACCATCAGCAAAGATCGTTGTGGTTTGCTGCGGTTTTTTCTTTGGTTGAAAATCCATGTCAAAGAAGACGTGGAATCGTGGTTGATCGCTTCGCGACTCACGCATCAAGAGGATGACCGACAAAGGAATCAGTGAGAAAACTGCCAAGGCACCGATACCCATCCAGATCGCCCTAGGAATATCAGAAGGCGAGTTGTCTTCCACAACTTCTTCGAGTGACTCAGGATGTGTTTCACCAAGCAGCTTGTGAACCGCATCTCGATTGTAATATCGATCCTTGGAATCAACATACAAGAAGAAACGGTCGTTGGTCGCGCGGTCGAAACGTGGGTTGGTGAAAACAGGGTTGCTAAATTTGGGAAGACGGTTCAAGGCAATCATGCCGAGAAACGTTGTGAATGCTGAAAACAAAATCGTCAATTCAAAGCTGACCGGAATGAAGGCAGGCCAGCTAGCGAAGGGCTTTCCGCTGATGATGTATTTGTAATCAACCGCATTCATCCACCACTGCATCGTCAAGGCTGTTAGCGTACCGGTCATACCAGCACATAACACAATGAATGGTAGAATGGTTGGCTTAATGCCAAGGGCCTCATCGATTCCGTGAACAGGAAACGGTGTAAAGGCATCCGTTTTTGTGTAGCCTGAGTCGCGGAGTTTACGAGCGGCAACTAGCAGTTGCTCCTCGTCAGCGTACTCGGCCATCCATCCAAAGGTCTTTGGAGCGGCGGATTCTTTTTTTGACTTATGTTGATGGGCCATGGGCAAACCAAATCTTACTGTGGATGCTTCAATTCCAACTCAAACTGGACGTAACAACTCTCAATGCAATCTAGTGGTGCGAACCATGATCACCATGGCCGGAACCATGGTCATGTTTTTGAATCGCCAAGATACCTTTCACTTCGGACATTGCCACGATGGGCAAGAACCGACAGAAAAGCAGGAACAATGTGCAGAACAATCCAAAACTTCCAATCAACATACCGATGTCGAATATGGTTGGTCGGAAGTAGCCCCATGATGATGGAAGAAAGTCGCGGCTTAGCGAAGTCACCGTGATCACAAACCGTTCGAACCACATACCAATGTTGACGAAGATCGAGATGACCACCATCCAGAACGGTGAGGTTCTCAGCTTCTTAAACCAGAACAACTGCGGCGAGATAACGTTGCAAGTCACCATTGTCCAATAAGCCCACCAATATGGACCGAAAGCACGGTTCATAAACGTGTAAGACTCGTTGCTATTCATGCTATACCAAGCCATAAAAAACTCGGTGCCGTAAGCTAAACCAACCAACGAGCCAGTGGCCAAGATGATCTTATTCATGTTTTCGAGGTGGCGAAGCGTGATGAGATGTTCGATTTGGAAAATCGCACGCACCGGAACCAGCAGGGTTACCACCATCGCGAAACCGGAGAAGATAGCACCGGCGACGAAGTAAGGTGGGAAAATCGTGGTGTGCCACCCAGGTAACTGCGAGACAGCAAAGTCGAAGCTAACGACCGTGTGAACCGAGAGAACCAGTGGAGCTGCAAGTGCAGCAAGCAAGGTGTACGCTTTCTCATATCGCATCCAGTGACGCGATGAGCCGGTCCAACCGAGAGACAAAATACCGTATGCCATGCGACGGAACTTCGTCTTGGAGCGATCACGGAAAGTTGCCAAGTCAGGGATCATACCCATGTACCAAAACACAAGTGATACCGAAGCGTAGGTACCGACCGCGAAGACGTCCCAAAGAAGCGGGCTGCGGAATTGAGGCCACATCCACAAGTTCAAGCTTGGGTAAGGTGTCAACCAGAAAGCCAACCACGCTCGACCGACGTGGATACCGGGGAAGATACCTGCGCAGATAACCGCGAAGATAGTCATCGCTTCCGCCGCACGGTTGATACTGGTTCGCCAGTTTTGACGAAACAAAAATAGAATCGCGGAGATAAGAGTTCCTGCGTGGCCGATACCGACCCAGAACACGAAGTTCACAATCGGCCATGCCCAAAACACGGGCGACATGTTACCCCAGATACCAACCCCTGTTAAAAACAGGTACATGATCAAGCTGATGAACGTGAATGCGACCGTTCCGCAAACAAGAACTGATGGAAGCCAAAGCGGTGGTGCTTTGTCTTCTGCAATTCTGCAAACCATATCGGTGATGGTTCCGTACGTCTGATTACCTGTCACCAAATCGGCGCGGCGACCAGGAACTTCAATCGTATTATCAACCGATAAACTTGCGGTTGGTGTAGCTGTAGCTGTGGTTACCATTCTTGATCACTGCTTCGTGTTAGTCACTTGCTTTTAGGAAAGTGTTACTGTTCCAAATTCTTCCACTTTACAGCGGACTGAATTTTCAATGGGCTGCTTCCTCTGCAGGCTTCGCATCACCAGCTGGTTTTGTTTCTGCGCCATGCTCTCCTTCGGCCGCGCCGTGAGCGTCGCCATGGGCTTTGTCATCATGTCCATGCTCATCGTGACCATGTCCATGATCGCCATGGCCACCCGTTGCATGATCGACTTGGTCTTGCGTCATCAGGCGGGGATGGACGTTACGCAAGCGTGCCAAGTACAGCGTTCTTGGTTTGATATTGAGTTCTTCGAGCATTGCGTAGGCTCGAGGATCTTTCTGCAATACCGCCACTCGGCTTGATGCATCATTGCGATCACCGAACACAATCGCTTGGCTCGGGCAAGCTGCTTGGCAAGCGGTCTTGATATCGCCATCTTTGAGTTCACGACCATCAGCCTTCGCTGCGATCTTACCGTTCTGAACGCGTTGAATGCAGTAGGTGCATTTCTCCATCACACCGCGACCACGCACTGTGACTTCTGGGTTCAATACCAATTGCTGTAGCTTACGATTTGCATCTTCGCGATAATCAATCCAACCGTAGTAGTAACCATACGGCTTGTTGTAGTTGAAGTAATTAAAGCGGCGAACCTTGTAGGGGCAGTTGTTTGCACAGTAACGAGTACCAACGCATCGGTTGTAGGCCATCGCGTTGATACCATCTTCGGTGTGTACCGTAGCAGCGACCGGGCAAACTTGTTCGCAAGGAGCCATTTCGCAGTGCACGCAGGCAACGGGCTGGAAAACGACCTTAGGATCATTAACACCCGACTTGAATGAGGGGTCGCCTTGGAAGTAGCGGTCAATCCGCAGCCAATGCATTTCGCGGCCACGAGCAACCTGTTCCTTGCCAACAACAGGGACGTTGTTTTCAGCTTGGCAAGCGATCACGCAGGAATTGCAGCCGATGCACTTGTTGAGGTCGATGGTCATCGCCCAAGCGTGTCCCTGAGCGACATCGGGAGGTGTCCAGAGCGACTCGAGCGGCGGATGGTGAATTCCCATGTGCTCGGCAAACGAATCGTTGTGTTTGTATTGTTCGTAGGTACCTTCGCGGACCAAACGAACCGCACGCTTGGAGGTTTCAACCAAACCACCTTGATCGATGCTGAAGTGGTCTTGTGTCGTCGCGAGTTTGTAAGGACGGGTCGTTGATGCGATTTCCACACCGGTGATTACGGTACCGCTCTCAGCGGTTAGAAGCGGCGTCACATCGTGGCCAACATCATTGCCTACTCGACCTGCCGACTTTCGCCCGTATCCCATTTGGGTGACAATGGTCGTAGGATTGATACCTGGTACGACGAATATTGGCAGTTCTACGGATCGGCCATTCACTCGAACAACCGCGATATCACCTTGCGAAAGACGCTTTGACTCAGCCAGTTCGGCGCTTACCAGCGCGGCGTTATCCCAAACGAGTTTGGAAACCGATTGAGGCAATTCTTGGAGCCAGCCGTTGTTAGCAAAGCGACCATCATAAACCGATTCGCTCGGCAAAATCACAATTTCCAGATCTTTAACCTGGCTGATTTCCGCAGCGGGCTTGACCGCAACTTCACCTTGGAACTGATCCAGCTTAACGGACAATGGCTTCGCGGCAACGGACTCGAGATAGCCGTCGTGCAAAAGTTTCTTCCACTGCTGATCGCCAAGTTTGCTGCCTGCAACAACGCCGGCGGTCGAGCGGACATAGTTTTGAGGATCGCGATCTTCGGCCTGAACCAGCATCGCCAACAGTTCAAGCACACTCTTACCACCGAGAAGCGGAAGGATTTGAGGCTGGCCAATACCATAGCCGCCATCAGCTCCCATCACGTCGCTCCAGCACTCCAGAGGATGTGCTGCTGGGACAATATTGCGACAGAAAGCTGCTGTTTCGTCGACGTAGTCAGCTAGATAAACCGAGTGTGCGACCGCAGCGATTTTCTCACCAAGCTTTAGTTCTTCCGCGGCGCCATAGACAGGGTTTCCACCCAGAATCCAAAGGTCCTCAACTTTGCCTGATGCGAGTTTGTCAGCGAACTCTTTCAAAGACACCGAACCAAGCATTTCTTGGTCGTCTTGAATATCGAGAATCTCAACCGTCTTTCCAACGTTGCCAAGCTTCTGGTTGATTCTCCAAACGATTGCTTGAACTTCTGCTGGTTGATGTCGACCGACGATAACCGCAGACTTACCTTGGTTTGCAACGAGGTCTGACGAAAGCACATCGAGGGTGCGTTCGATTCGAGCAGCGGCATCCAATTTGTCCCAAGTCGCTTCGCTCTTTGCTTCGGCTGTTGCAGCACCTGCAGCGATCTTTGCATCGATTCGTTTTTCGAGTTCAACAGCGAAGGAACCAATTTGGTGCGTTGGAATAGAGAGTCGCGAGTCGGCGCTCGCGCCGGTCATCGAATACTGACCTTCGATCGAATACATGCGATTCATCGAACCGGTTTTGGGATCGCGTCCCAGTGAATACTGTCGGGCATAAACCATACCCGCGGGCTCTTGCGCGAAAATATCGCTGTCGAGGCTGCAGATCACAGCTGCTTTCTCAAATCGCCATAACGCTTCGCCGTAACGACCTGCGGCCAACTTGATACCTGCAGCAAAATGCCGATCGCTCACCAAGCTATGGCGACCGAAAGTTGCTTGAGGGAATAAGGTTTTGATTTCGCCAAGCATTCGTCGCAAGCTGGGCGAACGAGTTGGCGGAACCAAAATCGCTAACGAAGCTCCAGCGTTAGCTTTGATGACTTCCAAGCGATCTCGCACAGATCGCTCGAAAGTATCCCAGTTCGATTCGGTGGCTTCTTTACCCGCGGCCGAACGACTCAGCAGCTGATCGCATCGATCGGGATCGTACAGTTGTAGAATACAAGCCTGCGTATAAGCATCAGTACCTGCAGTTGCGAAGGACGACTCCTTGCCATCGTTAAACGGAGAAGGGTCGACGCTTGCGGTCAATGGGTACTGCGCATTGCCTTCAAGCTTGATGGGGCGACCATCGACATTACCCGCTAAAAGATGAACCGCTCGACCTGCCCATTCAAAACTGGTAGCGAACATCATCGGGATGCCTGGCAAACGTTGATCGGATCGACCAACCAATGCAGCAAACTGTTCGGTTTGATATCGGCAACCTGCAAAGCCAGCAAGTGCGAGCGATGCGCTCATCAGTTGCAGCCATCGTCTTCGCGAAATCCCATCTGGAAATTCGGAAGCCGCTACCGGAAATTCCCGGTGCATGAATTGCTCAAACTCTGGCGTGTTCTCAAGTTCATTCAGACTACGCCAATAAGTGGATCGATTGTCGGAACCTTTTGTCATCGGTGGCAAACCGCGCAGTTGGCTAAAGGATTGATGTTCTTATCTTTCTTCAGCTGAGCACCCAGCACAGCAGGATCGGTACCATCTTCCGGCTTCCAATCGAGCTTGGTAACAAACTCAACCGGACGCAGATGAGGTTCAGGATTGCGATGGCAGTCGACGCACCAAGTCATCGACAATTCCTTCGCTTGATAAACCACTTCCATTTTGTCAATTCGATCATGGCAGGTTACGCAACTAACGCCACTGCTGATGTGAGCGGCGTGATTGAAGTAGACAAAGTCAGGCAAGCGATGAATACGAGCCCAAGGAACCGAATTGCCAGATTCCCAACTCTGATGCAAAGCCTTCAGTTTGGGACTGTCAGGATGAACCGCTGCCAGAGCGGGTGTACCGGTCGCTTTTTCCAAAGGACTATGGCAATTGATGCAGGTTGAAGTCGGAGGAACAGAAGCATGGGCCGCTTTTTCCACCGAAGTATGACAATACCGACAGTCCATTTTAAGCTGGCCTGCATGGATCTTGTGACTAAACGGTACTGGCTGAACAGGCTGGTAGCCGGGGTTCAACGTTTTGGGATCCGTCGCTCCTAGAAAAACGACACCAGCATAAGCGCCGCCACCTAGGGCTAGAAAACCTAACACTAAAAGAAACTTATTAACCCATCTTGGGAACAGAAAGCGATTCATGGTCGATGGCCTGATTCCAAAGCTCTTGCTGAAGGCATTCCCCGCAACTCGGTCAGTATCGTACCCGCAAGCCGCATCCTTCAATAGCATCTTGGACCCCGCGACAAACAGTCGCAGCCCCAAAAGTCTCCAACGACGAAGGAAGAGGAGTTGGGTGTTTATGCAGATTGCACAGGATAACGTAAATCCATTTCGGCGGTAGACGGCATACATCTTTCCATATCGGATGATGTAGATGCTTCAGTCGATGCAAACTGCCTAGGTCGGACGAGGTAGCGTTTTTAAATCACCCAAGCCACCATCAATACTCAGGATTTGGCCGGTAACCCAACCTTGCTGTGGTGATAACAAAAAGCAAACTCCCCTCGCAATGTCAGCAGGTTCTCCAAATCGCCCTAGTGGATGTAGGCTTTTGGACATCTCGGCCGCCTTGGGTTGATTCCAAATCCTTTCGGTCATAGGGGTTTTTACCAGTCCCGGCGCTATCGCGTTGACTCGAACATTACGGAATGCATACGTGGCAGCTGCTGAACGAACCAAGCCCTCTACCCCGCCTTTGGCGGATGCAATCGCTTCGTGGTTTGCTAAGCCAATGTGCGCAGCAGCTGATGACATTAAAACCAAGCTCCCCCCTTCCGGATCCATCCTCATTGCGGCGCTTCGAATCAATGCGAACGCGGAGGCCAAATTGGTCATCACGACCGACAGGAACTCTTGGGGCGATGTTAAATGAGCTGGCTTAAGAAGCACTGACCCTATTAAATTTGCCGCCCCATGCAACGTTCCCAGGGTTTCGGCAGCTTGCTTCACCAATTGTTCCACTTGATTGAAGTCTGTTCCATCGACGACCAAAAAAGGTGCTTGAAGTTCCTGAGCTAACTTTGCGAGAGGTTCTTCGCTTCGCCCTGCTAAGAAGACCTTGGCTCCGCCAGCGGACAGTTGCCGAGCTACTTCGGATCCTATTCCGCCACTCGCACCGAGAATCAAAAAGTTTCCAGTCACAACGACCTCGCTTGCGAATGAGTGAAACAAGTAAATAGTAGCAAGTCGCTGAAATCGCTCAGCGTTGGCCCTTGGATCCCCGAAGCGCTAGTGCGTTGGGGCGTGATGAGCGATTCCATCACTGTTGCACTATTGCAATCAGGCAAGTTCGCTCGCGAGTTTCAAAAGAATCACTTGCGAATGATTCGGCAATAATGTTTGGGTTGATTTGACCCTGCCGGACAATACCAAGTATCAAAGCTCAGAGACGATCGTTACCGAGATATTGAATTTGCGATCGGATTGCAATCGAAACCTTGAGAGTGACTCAGAAAGCAGAAGGTTGGTATGTCGGAAAATGTAGCCAAGCATTCAAGCCAAACGAGTGTAGTAGCCACTCCTGTTGCATCTCGATGGATGACCTACGTCTTGCGTCTAGCCGGAATTTATAATCTCTGCTGGGGCGCCTCGGTGGTTCTCTTTCCTCTAGCTCTCTTTCGCTGGCTTGGCACAGATCCACCAAATTATCCCTCGCTGTGGCAGTGTGTGGGGATGATTGTTGGTGTTTATGGAATCGGTTACTGGATTGCAGCAAAGGATCCTTATCGCCACTGGCCGATTGTGCTCGTTGGTTTTCTCGGAAAGATTTTCGGTCCGATTGGATTCATATCTACAGCGATGAAAGGTGAGCTTCCTTGGTCTTGGGGATGGACGATTCTCACGAACGATTTGATTTGGTGGGTTCCATTTGCTCTGATCCTTTACAACGCGTTTCGTCACAACACCGACCCCAGGCCAGAAGTGAAGTTTGGGAAAATTTGGAGTCGCGAAGAGGCCTTGCGGAATACGAAAGACGAACAAGGGAGGACGCTCCAAGAGTTGTTTGCTGGACGCAAAGTACTTCTCGTTTTTTTGCGTCATTCAGGTTGTACCTTTTGTCGAGAAGCTTTATCAAGCTTACAGAAAATAAAACCACAACTCGATCAACAAGGTATTCGGCTGGCGATTGCACATCTTGGACCTGCTGGCGATCCGGATCGTTTCTTTGCAAGTTATCAAATGCATGATGATGTGATTCGAATCAGCGATCCAGACTGTGGCCTGTTCCGTGCCTTTGGCCTTCAGAGAGGCAACTTAGGTCAATTGTTTAGTCTGCAAGTTTGGTGGCGTGGATTTGTTGCCGCCATTCTGCATCGACATGGCCTTGGAAAACTTGTTGGAGATGGTTTTCAAATGCCTGGTGCTTTTCTTTTGCAAGATGGAAAAGTGATTGCCGAACATCGTCATCGCAATGCGGCAGATGAACCAGATTATTATCAACTTGCTTGTCGCGTATCTTAGTAACGCTCGAAGGTGTTAAGGCAACTCAATGATCCTAGCTCAATTGTGATATCTCAATGGTTGGTGAAGCGATTGGTGGCCATGGTAGTGGATCGCTCCGCGATCCAACTCTACGGTTGGCGAGTATGGAAACCGTCGCTACCAAGCACGAATCGATGCGTTGGACCGCGGAGCGATCCACGACGCTGAGGGTGCGTTGGACCGCGGAGCGATCCACGACACTGAGGATGCGTTGGACCGCGGAGCGATCCACGACGCTGAGGATGCGTCGGACCGCGGAGCGATCCACGACCCTGAGGATGCGTTGGACCGCGGAGTGATCCACGACACTGAGGATGCGTTGGACTGCGGAGCGATCCACGACACTGAGGATGCGTTGGACCGCGGAGCGATCCACGACACTGAGGATGCGTTGGACCGCGGAGCGATCCACGACGCTGTCGAAGACTCGCTAGCTGGTTGGATTGTTTTATCGCGATGAAGAAAAACGGACGGCTCCCGTACAGAGCCGTCCGCTAAAACATTTTCAAGAATACGCGAGTTTGATAAATTCTCGCAAATTCACCTTTCAGTTACCCTCTTTCAAGAAGAACTTAACTCTGGCATTACTCTTTTTTCGAATCGAGCTTTGCTCGCAGTTCATCCACCATTTTCTTTAATTCAGCAATTTCTTTTTTAAGAGCCTCGGTTTCTTTGCTTCCAACAGCTTCCATGCGAAGTTGAATAGTGCCCTTCATTTCGCCAGGTTTTTTATCCGCGGAATTCGCATCTTCCTTCACGCCATCTGATTTTTTCAGTTCCATACGTTGAACACCGATACCGATATTCTTTCCTGATTTTTCAAGCATAGCTTCGGCTTGTTTGCGAGCCTTTTCGACCATGGCTTCGACTTCTTTTTCATTCACTCCAGATTTTGGATTGATTTCTGTGACTTGAATCTTTCCATTCTTATCCGTGGTCACGATCACACGAGTTGTTGCGGAAGATTCTGTTTTCACTTCGTCATTGCCGGAAGGTCTAGTTTCGGAGCCTTCTTTTGAAGAGGATTCCTTTTTGCCCTGTGACGTTCCGTGGACTTTGATCTCCATCGGCTTGCCAGGCTGACCGAACATCATCGGAGTGAATTGCATAGTTTTACCACCAGGGAGTGTGATGGTTTGGGTAGTGGTATTGGTACCGGCTAGTTGTTTTTCAACAAGCTTGCGAACCTGCTCGGGGGCCTCCTGGAGCTTGTCTGTTGTCCCTTCGTATTTCTTACCATTGATAGTGACACTGTAAGTGGCTGGCTCTTTATCCGATTTGCGGTTGATTGTGACAGAG
>JBEGUT010000081.1:0-10700 GCA_041178745.1 Planctomycetota bacterium
TAATTGCGATGGTCTGTCTCTTCAAAAGTTGTCTGAGCGTTGTATTTGCCGGAAAGTAGGCCGCTCGCTAGTGGCAGCCGAACGATGATACCAACATTCTTTTGATGTGCCGCAGGAAACAGTTCTAGCGCAGGCTTTTGCCGGAAGATGTTGAAAATCACTTGCAACGTTTGCAAGCCGTTTTGTTCTAGGCAAATCAATCCCTCTTCAACCGTCTCAACACTGGCGCCAAAGTGAGCAATCAAACCTTCTTGCTGTAATATCCTAAGCCAGTCAAAGATTTCACCGCGTCGCAAGACTTCCGTCGGCACGCAATGAAGCTGTAACAAGTCGAGACAATCCGTTCGTAGTTTTTCGATAGACGCCACTACCGCATGACGCAATCCCGTTAAGGAATAGCCATCAGGGTAAACACCCGCGCCCCGTCCGTACTTAGTCGCAACGAAGATCGGTTCACCGGTCCGCTTGAGATAATCCCCTATCCACATCTCGCTGCGACCGGCACCGTAGACGTTCGCCGTATCGAAAAAATTAATCCCAGCCGCAATCGCTGCGTCCATGGTTCGATCGCCATCCTGCTGAGTGATCGGACCAAAATCACCGCCGAATTGCCAACAACCAAGCCCTATCTCACTGACCCGCACTCCTGTTTTACCAAGCGATCGATACTGCACGATAAAACCCTTCTTTGAATTGCCAAAGCGGTATACAAAACGTGTAAAAAAACCGAACTAAAAATTCATGATTCTCTGCGGTACGACGATAGAGATCGCTGGGGATACGCTCAAACCCGTTAAGACTCAAGCAAACCGATTGTTCCAGTCATTTGATATGATGCGATCTCAAAATACCTAAGCCGCGATCAGTTTGTAATCACGAGGCCGCTAAACTATCCCTTTAACCCAATCACAAGTCGCATTCAGGACTAGCTTTGGAGAGCCCGATGCTTGTAAATTAGATCGTTCCGCAGATGGAGAGTAAAGAAGGTATCCTTTCTCGGCACTGCGTGTCAGACCGAGACCGACTATCCACTCGGGAAACAACCGTCCTAGCAGATCCTACGGACGACTGAGAGTAAAACATCCAGCATTCCCGAGACATTTATTCCCAAATACTGTCAAAATACGTTTGGCTCCCAATAGGTTAATCTGAGACAAACCGACCTAAAGAAACACTCCTAATCGCAATCCGCCTAGCCTTAGAGAACCAGCAACGAAAAGCTGACGCTCGATATTAAAACTCTTCTCTCCCAAACAATAAGACTTTGGTGTTTATATGAGCCTCTTAACGGTAGTAATCGGTTCGGCTTTTATCTTGATGGTCGCTTACGCGACGTATGGTCGACTGTTAACAAAACTTTTTCAGCTCGATGATTCAAGAACAACACCATCGGTTGAGCTTCGTGACGACATTGACTACCAACCACTTTCCGCTTCATCTCTCCTGCCGCAGCATTTTTCTGCTATTGCCGCGGCTGGCCCTATTGTCGGCCCCATCGCTGCAGGCCTCGCCTTCGGTTGGCTCCCGGCGCTGATCTGGATTTTAATCGGCTCGATTTTTATCGGTGGTGTTCATGATTTTTCTGCCTTAGTTGCATCGGTGCGTCATAAGGCTCGCTCGATTGCCGAGGTGGTTCGCGACCACATGAGCCGCCTCTCCTATCTTTTGTTTTTACTCTTCATTTGGATTGCGTTAGTTTACATCGTCGTTGCTTTTACCGATGTCACTGCAGGCAGCTTTGTCGGGGCAGCTCAGCCGCAAAACGGCAATGTTCCTGGAGCCGCTATTGCGGGCTCGTCGTTGCTTTATCTGATTCTTCCGCTGGTTTTGGGACTCTCGGTTCGCTACGGCAAGGTGCCGATGCGTACCGCTATTTTTACGGCGATACCCTTAGTCGTCGTCTCGATTCTTGTCGGTAAGTACCTTCCGATTGATTTGCAATCATGGCTCGGCCTGGAAACGGTCGGGGAAACTCGCAAAGCTTGGTCGGTGATTCTGCTCATCTATTGCATCATCGCTGGTGTGGTACCTGTCTGGTTGTTGCTTCAACCTCGCGGTGAGCTAGGGGGATACTTTCTCTATGCAGCCCTGGCTATTGGTGCGATCGGATTGATCGTGGGTGGCGGAACCGTTCAGTATCCTGCATTCCGCGGTTGGTCGGTCGAACTGCCTACTTCAACTCAAACCTTATTTCCCTTTCTGTTTATCACCATCGCCTGCGGCGCGTGCTCGGGCTTCCATTCCCTAATCGCTTCTGGCACGACGTCGAAACAACTCAAAAAGGAATCCGATGCCAAACCCATCGGTTACGGCACGATGCTTCTGGAAGCGATGGTCGCGCTTGTTTCTTTGTGCTGCGTAATGTCCTTTGCGCCGGGGAGCATGGAACTGAAAGGTGACCCTAATCAAATCTATGCACAGGGGATTGGCAACTTTGCAGGAGCAATCGGGATTCCTCGCGAAGCTGCGATCACCTTTGCTTTACTAGCCTTCACGACCTTCGTTTACGACACATTAGATGTTTGTACGCGATTAGGAAGATTTATCATTCAGGAACTGACTGGATTACATAACACCTTTGGTAAGGCTTTGGGAACGATACTCACAGCCGGCGTTCCAATTTTTTTCATGCTGCGACATCCATCGGACGCCCCCCCCCTGTTTCGAACTTTTTGGAATCTATTCGGAGCCAGCAATCAGTTACTAGCGGCTTTAACCCTTTTAGGGATTACGGTCTGGTTATGGAAAACCAAGAGAGCTTGGTGGGTCTGGCTGGTTGTTGGAATTCCGACAGCGTGGATGTACACAATGAGTATTTGGGCATTAGGCATCATGACTTTACCTAAACTTTTCTCGGAGACTCGCCCCACATTCCTAGCTGATCCGGTACCCTATATCGGGTTGATCTTGCTCGTGCTGGCTGTGGTAATGCTGCTGGAAGCAATAAGGGTCTTGCTATTTTCATATCCCGCGCCTCCCGTAACTCCTACGACCAAGGCAGTGGGTGTGGCTTAGACCTTTTCGAGCTCCAAGCGGCACCCCCCGCAAGATCCTCGCAAGCCTTCATTCTTAACAAAAGAAGCGATTGCATCGCGTCGATGAGCAAGACAAACTGTAAGCCACGTCACTCACACAATTAGAATTTGTCCAAGCGACTTTGCGAGCCATCAGCTTCCGGCCAGCGGTGATCCTTGGAGATTGATACCGAAATCCATGTCGTCGCAGCCCGAGTCCAATTCACCGAACATGCCGAATCAGCCTGGTTCGCCTCATGAAAGTGGCCCAGCAACATCCGACAACGGCACCTCAAACACAGCGATAGATGCAATAAAACCGTCTACAAGTCGTGCTGCGATTGGCTTTATCTTGGTCACCCTATTTCTAGATATTCTAGGAATCGGCCTGATCATCCCGGTACTTCCGGAAATCGTCAAATTGCTTGCCAAGGACACGGAATATGTACCTTCGTTTGTTTATGGACTGATGATCGGCTGTTATGCGCTGGCTCAATTTTTAGCAGCTCCGGTGATTGGTGCGATGAGCGATCGCTTTGGTCGTCGGCCCGTATTGCTGCTGAGCATTCTTGGTCTGTCGATTGATTTCCTTCTCACTTATCTGGCCCCCAATCTCACATGGCTATTCATAGCGCGTATCGCTTCAGGAATAACAGCCGCCAACATCACCGCCTCCAACGCTTATATTGCAGACATCAGTAGTCCGCAAAGTCGCATCAAGAACTTTGGGCTCTCAGGTGCCACGATAGGAATCGCCTTTGTGATCGGACCAGCGATTGGAGGATTCCTCGGTCAGAGTGATCCGCGATATCCATTTCTTGTCGCAGCAATTCTTTGCGGACTGAATTTTATCTATGGTTGTTTTGTTTTACCTGAATCGCTACCGCCGGAAAAAAGAGCCAAGAAACTGAAGATTAACGCAGTACCCTTCGCGGCAATCTTTCAACTGAGAAGTTACCCAGTAGTCTTTACGTTGGCGATTACCATTTTCTGCTGCGTGCTTGCTCAGCAAGCGCTGCAGAGCACTTGGATTTTGTACACCGGCGAACGATTTGGTTGGAAGCCGCTGCAGAATGGACTTTCGATGACAGCGGTGGGTGTTACTACCTTTATCATGCAGGCAGGCTTGATCCGCGCGATCACTGGCAAACTTGGTCCTCGCAAATCGCTCTTCTGTGGTCTGGCCGCTGGCTCGCTGGCGCACCTAGCGTACGGCCTCGCTACCGAAGGCTGGATGATGTACTTGATCATGTGTATCGGCTGTTTTGCTGGACTGATTCAACCCGTATCGCAGGCTACTATCGCTCGACTGGTACCTAGCGATAGACAAGGCGCAGTACAGGGATCTATCGCCAGCCTTGGAAGTATTGCTGCCTTTGTCGCTCCACCGTTTGCTACAGGCTTATTCGGATACTTCACTGATCCCGATGCTGCGATTTACCTTCCCGGTATCTCTTTCTTCTTCGGATCGCTTTGTATTTTCATCGGCGCAATAAATGCACTGCGAATTCGAAAGCAGCTCGAAGAGAAAGTGGGCTAAGCCTTATTGGCTCTTTGGCCGATAGCAGATCTTGCGAGAGATCCTTGTAGCGGAACCCTATCAACACATCGTTCATGAAACGAGAATTATTCAACTCAAAAATCGGCTGGCAATCAGTCGACCAGATTGCGTGATATAACGCCGCAGAGATCTCTCGCGAGATCCTCTGCGACAAACTTACAAACGAATTAACGATCGAAGATTTTCTTTAACGCGTGAACCGTGGTAGCACGACCAGCTCGAGCGATCGAAGTGGTCAACGGAATTTCCTTCGGGCAAACCGATACGCAGTTTTGAGCGTTTCCGCAAACCTGCACTCCACCCTCGCTCGATAATACATCGAGACGTTCACCGGCGATGTTCTTACCGGTCGGATGAGAGTTGAATAACACGGCTTGAGAAATTGGAGCGGCTCCTAAGAAGCCTTTATCGTAGGCCGAGTTCTTTCGATCAGTGAATTCGGCGTCGGTTTCACCAGGGCGACGTTGCAGTTCAATCTTGGTGTACTGGGGGCAAGCTTCAAGACAGCATCCGCAGCTCATGCACTGGCTGAGCGGATAGTTTTGCTCTTGGCTTTCTCGGTCGATTTTGGGACCAGGCCCCAGATCGATGTAACTATCAACAGGAACCCAAGCCTGAACGCGTTGGAGCGATCGGAACAATCGTGAGCGATCGACTACCAAGTCGCGGACGACTGGGAACTTGGTCATCGGACGCAATTCGATTTCGGTCGCATTGATTTCTAGCAAGCGATCGACCAAGGCCGAACAAGCCTGTCGGACACGACCATTGATCACCATCGTGCACGAACCACAAACTTCCTCTAAGCAGCCACAATCCCAAGCGACTGGGGCAACTTTTCTTCCATCGACCGTCTTCGCTTGCGCAGCGATTTTCTGCAGCACACTGATGACGTTCATATCCTCTTCGTAGGGAACTTGATGCTGCTCCCAGTAGGAAGGAAGGTTTGGACCATCTTGCCTAAGCAAACGAACGTTGACGAGTTGCGGCTTACGTTGACTGGAACTGTTCGCTTCTGCTGGTGCGATCATATTGGGTTCTTCTCAACTGGTTGCAAACTTATGGTTCAGACTGTTACGTAGTTCAAAAATTAAAACACTGCTGACCGGACTGACGTTGAATGAGGCTCAATCAGTCAAACTTACACGTGAATAGGCTTATGCACTAGCTGCTGCGAGCGATGAACCGGTCTTGATACCGCGTGCATTGCAACGCTCTCGCCATACCTCTTCGATCACTTCCGCGCCTACGAGACCATAGAGTCTTGGGCGAGGAGTAATGACAGAGGTGTCAACATCCTCATAGGTAACCTTAATTTTCTCTCCATGCCAGGTCGCAATAGACGACTTCAGATAGCGATTGTTATTCTCTTCAAAACGATCGCACCATTGCTCAGCTTGGCGACGACGTTCGACTGGGTCGGTAGCTGTCAGACTGGGCATTGCAAAGGCGGGCTTGAAGTGGGCGCCGCGACACTCATCACGCTGCAAAGCTCCCTGCAGAATTGCAAAAGCAATTGGGAACATGTCCTGCACCGCTTTGGTGAAGATGACGTTTTGGTTGGTCCAGTTTCCGGTGTCAGACAGTGAGCAGCGTTTGATGCGCTGATGTAGTTCTTCGACCTTACCAATCGATTCCTGCAGCTGGCTGTTCTCACGCACCACCGTAGCGGCACGAGTCATGATGACTCCCAACTCCTGATGAATCAGATATGGATTCTCACCACCACTGCCCGGGCCACTTTGACTGAGCAGCTGACGATGACGCAACTCCTCTTTTGCAGCCGCACGCTCGAAGATCGATGGATTCAAATCGCCTGCAGCGATCTTTTTATTGCTGATAAAGTTCTGGATACCAGGAGCTGAGAACAGACCGCTGAAAATGCAACTCAACAACGAGTTAGCTCCCAGCCTGTTGGCCCCGTGGTACTGATAATCACATTCACCAATCGCATACAGCCCAGGGATATTGGTCGATTGATTACGCGGCGCGCCGGCCTGCAATCCACCTTCGGCATTTCGTTCGTAGTCGCACCACAGTCCACCCATCGAGTAATGAACCGCAGGGAAAATCTTCATGGGAACTTCGCGAGGATCAACACCCTGGAACTTCTCGTAAATCTCGAGAATACCACCGAGTTTGCGGTCTAGTTCAGCTCGAGGAATATGAGTCAAATCGAGATAAACGCACATCTTGTTCGGGTCAACGCTGAGTCCTTCATTAACGCAGATATTGAAGATCTCGCGTGTTGCGATATCACGAGGAACAAGATTGCCGTATTTTGGATATCGAGCTTCGAGAAAGTAGTAGCGATCCGAATCGGGAATCTCTTTTGGAGGTCGGGGATCGTTCGCTTTACGCGGTACCCACACGCGTCCACCTTCACCACGAGCCGATTCGCTCATCAATCGCAACTTATCAGCACCGGGGATCGCGGTTGGGTGAACCTGAATGAACTCACCGTTACCATACTTCACTCCTGCCTGCACACATCGGCTTGCGGCGCTACCGGTGCAGAAGACGGACATAGTAGAGCGTCCATAAAGCAAGCCGCAACCGCCAGTAGCGATCACAACGGCATCGGCTGGGAAGGAACGAATCTGCATGGTCACCATATCTTGTGCGATGGCGCCCACACAATTCCCGTCAGCGTCCAACACTGGACCGAGGAAATCCCAGAACTCGTATTTCTTAACCAGTCCGGCACTTTCCCAGCGTCGAACCTGCTCGTCCAAAGCATAGAGGAGTTGCTGGCCCGTCGTAGCGCCTGCGAAAGCGGTTCGTTTGTAAAGCGTTCCACCGAATCGGCGACGATCGATGAAACCTTCTGTCGTTCTATTGAAGGTCACACCAAGTCGATCCATGAGATCGATCACTTTAGGTGCCCAGTACGACATCTCTTTCACAGGTGGTTGGTGTTGGAGGAAGTCACCACCGTAGACCGTGTCGTCGAAATGTTTCCATTCTGAATCGCCCAGTTGCCGAGTCTGATCGTTGCAGCTGTTGATACCACCTTGCGCGCAGACGCTGTGGGAACGCTTCACTGGCGTCAAGCTGATCAAATCCACGGGTACACCTAGCTCAGCCAACTTCATTGTGGCCGCCAAGCCCGCTAAACCACCACCGATAACCACAACACGCTGCTTTGCCATATTTCCGAATCCTGCTTAATTCAGGCCAACGCCTTTCGCGATGAACCGAAGTGAAAACTCAATTGGAATTTCGAAATTTGTCGGCACTTAAATCGTAATCCGACAACTTATTTTCTGCATCTGCTCTTAATCGATTGATACTTCGCTGACACATCGATCGCTTCGTAAAGCTTATCGACATCGCCAACGATCAAACCGCCAACCCCTCAAATCCCTAACTCTTTACTCGCTGGCTACAACGCCCTGCCGCAAACCCCTGCTTGCAAACCACTGCTCGCAACACGAATTCAACACACATTCGAAATAACATCAAAATTGTGGCATCCACTCACGTAACGCTAATACTTTGCAGAGCTTGGCCTGTGTTGAGTGCTTGCCCGCAAAGTGATCTTCGTCGATCTGCCTACTTGGCTTTCTTGTGGTGATCTTCGATGATGGCACCACTTTCCACACCAACTTCATACATCTTATCTTCGATTTTTCGAGCTTCTTCGGGCTGAACATTCTTGACGCCCCACAAAGCGCTCATGCCGACAATTCCCAGGAAGACGCCGAACGCGGCGCACAACCAAGTGGCTCGTTTTTGAGCCGCTGGCGAGACCCAAATGCCCCAAGTGATTCCAAAGGTCCAGATACCGTTGGCTAAGTGATAAACGCAAGAAAGCATGCCGATGGCATAAAAGATTGGCCACACAAATCCCTTCATCGCCAAAGCTAGAGTGCTGCTTGCATTGTAAGGCTTGAAGGCTCCAAAACCGAGAGGTTCGATCATGGCCAGCCAAGCATCGAAGTGAAACCAACCATGCAAATGCAAAACATGAACAAGGATGAAGACAAACGCAATCACTCCCGTCCAACGTTGGGCCGCATAGCGATAATTGCTGGAATATTTGTAGTGACTGAGGTTCGAATTCCCTGAGCGAATAATCCAAACCCCGAAAATTCCATGGAACAGAATCGGTAGGAAGATGAATAACCATTCGACCGCTGGGAGAACGATTCCAAGCGAATGAATGGTGTTTACGGCGCGCTGAAAGGTTCCGACTCCGTTGAGGATACTGGCGTTGGTCAGCAGGTGCACCACCATATAAGCTCCGACCGGCACAAGGCCGCTGAGCGAGTGGAGTCGTCGGATTAAAAATTCATTCCTGCCAAAGAAGGTACTTGCAGAACTGGCAACTTGAGCCATGGGACGGTTCATTTCCATCACAGAGGGGGGACACAAAGGTTTGATAATCGGTCCACGTCTAGAACCGACAAACGCTAGCGCCGGATAACTTTGTAAAACCGCCGCGCGTGATGCAGTAGTGTATGGGAAAGGTGCCTGAAAGCAATCGGTACTAAGGTCGCACCTTGCCGTATTCCCTAGGATTCTCCCCTTTAAGGCGTTTACGACGAGGAACCGGAAAAAACGAAAGGTGGTCTAGGGTAAGAGAAAAGGACCTAGGACTAATTCAGATTTGGGGAATGACCAAAAAATCCCTTCGCCAAAAAAACACCTTAAAGGGGGAATAGCCCCCCACATAGCTATACCCCACCCATCGAACCAAGTCCCACAATGATTCAATAATGATCAAAAAAACTATCCTTCCAGAACCGCTAACCATTCATGACGAATGAATATTTAGGCTTTCGAGATGGGGTTCAGACCTGACAATCGTGCCGTTTGGTCGTTTTGTTGAAAGACGTCAAGCTGGAGAAACACGATATTTCACAATGCTTTGATTGCGTGACTTTTAACGCTCTAGCTTGTAAAACTGCTGGGCTTTACTCGATCTAAGACCGATATAGCACTTGCGGTCGCTGTTACTTTCTGAAGGAAAGACTCGCTTAGGGCTTGCTGGCCATAGGGGGTCTTGGGTAAACTCCCGAATTCTCTGCAGAGGTAGTGCGTGAACGCCCGGGCCCGGCAAGAGAACCTTGGCAGGTCATCATGCCAGAGTGGCGGAATGGCAGACGCGCTGGATTCAAAATCCTGTGTCCGAAAGGACGTGTGGGTTCGACTCCCACCTCTGGTACTTGAGGATCTCCCTAATACAATTCGGAAGCCCTAACTTGTCTCTAAGCCTAAACTTAGGCGAGAGCGAGCAGACGGGAGATAATGATAGCGAATTAGCTTCAAGCGAGCTGTGAAGCGTCTCGTCTCGGCGGGATCGCTTACTTAAGATGCATCGTTCTCGGCCGACTGCAATGCGGCTGAGGGGCGAATGAGTGTCGAGGATGAAACTGGAAACAGTTTCCCTCGAAACGGGTATCCGCTTAGGAAATCCACGAGAAAGTTTGTTTGAAAGAAGCAAATAAGTTGCTGGAGGTGCGATCTGTCGCTCCAGCCAGCAAAAAGATGCTTTGCTACGAGTTTGTGAGACTTGTGTTGATACGGAATTTGGTTCGGTTTTTGTCGACGATTTGACCCAACGAGTAATCATGCCAACGATCAATCAATTGGTACGCAGCAGCCGTCGGCTGCAAAAGAAGCAGTCGAAGTCGGCTGTTTTAGAAAAGTGCCCCTTCAAGCAAGGTGTGTGCTTACAAGTTAAAACGATGACCCCCAAGAAGCCTAATTCGGCTCTCCGAAAGATCACTCGTGTGCGCTTGAGCAACGGCAAAGAAGTTACCGTCTACATTCCAGGTGAAGGCCATAACCTGCAAGAGCACTCGATCGTTCTTGTCCGCGGTGGTCGTATTCGCGACCTCCCGGGAGTTCGTTACCAGGTGGTTCGCGGAGCCCGTGATACCTTGGGTGTTAACGGCCGGAAGCAAGCTCGAAGCCGCTATGGTGCTAAGAAGTCGTAAGCTTCCGTTGCCTACTGGGCCGGCAAGGTTTAGTGATTACATGGCTCAGAGCAGCGAAAACGCAGATACTTGATCAGCTTTGTAATTTTCGAAAAGCGAAGAACTCCATTGGCGAGAGCTTCGCTCGACACTCCGCGAAAAGTGGCAAAATTTCGCAAGCATTAGTTTTGGGAAACGCAT
>JBEGUT010000082.1:0-10670 GCA_041178745.1 Planctomycetota bacterium
AGGCTGGCCACCTTCAAAATCATCGCGAGTTTGAGCGAAAAGGGGTGGTGACAACAGCGATAGTGAGCAGATCAGAAACGAAAACCACTTCCGAAAAATCAAGTTTCCCATTCCCTGTTGGCGCAGCTGTCCTTCGGTCTCGAAAAATCGAAACCCAGGGACCAAACTTCCCTGCGGCCAAGCCAAAGTTCCTTTCCCAAATCGCATCGCGATGACTCCCTGTCCCGCATGTTGCTTTTCGGCAACGTATTGTTGCAATCCCTTTTTATGAACCTAACTCCATCTTTTACAAGGACTTAGGATTTTTCTCCAGATCAATCATGTTGCTGGAACACCACAAGTTTTCCGCCTAGATAATCTTTGCCGAAAACTCCTTTTCTCCTAACCTCTTTCGCAGCAAGTACTTAGAACTCATCAAACAAATTCAAGAAGATGATTGGCATCGCGACTGCTTAAAGTCACAATGAAACTTCAAGCTTCCCCATCTCGCAACAGCGTCAGGAGAGTCACCATGGCCAACATCCCTCAAACCATCGACAACACCGCTCAAGATACTCCGGTGGAATTGCTGGAACTGATTCGAGCGATTGACGCTTTGCCCCCACAGCAGCGATTAACGTTGCAACCCGCCTTAAATCGGGTTGTCGAAAGCAGTGCTCGCCGCCGAAAAATCCTTTCGATGGTTCAGGAAGCACTCGGCCAACTCCGCCTCGATATGAAATATCTGGTATTCGACTTGGAAGCGACTCGCCGCGAACGCAATCGCTTCGAACAGCAGATCAAGGATTTGACCGACGAGAATCCAATGGAATAAACCCCACAACTAAGCGGGGTTCGATTTTGATTGCTCGCCCATTTAAAACTTGTTTGGAGTGTCATTTTTCCAGCCGAAACCTCTCGGCACCAGCGCCACCTGGGGAAGGATGAAGATTGCAACCGATTCTTAATGAGCGAAGTTTTTCCTCAAAAAACGGTCGAGATGGGTGATCTCGATCGTTTTTTTTTACCGCAATTTCGAGACGGAACCTAGCAGGACTGTCTAGCTTGACAGTTATTTGCATTTCCCACTCGTCTTGCTTACGATCCAATAGATACATCATTCTCTCCCGCGTCGATCGTTTGGAAACGAAAAGACGCTCCATCTTTGAAGACATCGCATGCAAGAATTCACCCCCAACACTCTTTCTCAGCGTCTGGTTGAATTGGGATTGGTCGAGCCAATCCAAGTCGAACAGGCATGGTCAGAGGTAGGCAGTAGCGAGGGTACCTGCGAAGATCTAATCCGAGTCCTGCTTCGCAAGGAATTGGTAACCAATTTCCAAATTGACCGCGTATTGAAGAATGAGCGTCTTGGCTATTTCTATGGCCATTACAAAGTGATGTACCTGATCGGTGTTGGTACGTTCGCTCGCGTTTACCGAGCCGTGCATCGCGACTCTGGTCGTATCGTCGCTGTTAAAGTTCTCCGCAAACGATTTCGCGAAGAACAAGTGCAACTCGATCAGTTCCTTCGTGAAGGACGCATGGGATTGAAACTGAAACATCCCAACATCGTTCAAATTTACGAAGTCAATAATGATCCTCGCGCACCCTATTTGGTGATGGAATTTGTGGAGGGTCAGACTCTGCGTGAAATGATGAAAGTCCGCAAGATTCTGGAACCCCCAACGGCGCTAAAATTGACCGCCGACGTCGCGAACGCTCTGGCCTACGCATTGACACAAGGTATCACTCACCGCGACTTGAAACTGAGTAACATTCTGATCGGATCGTCGGGCCGAGCCAAGTTGGTGGACTTCGGTCTCGCGTCGATTTCCGACACATCATCGGATGCTAAAGTCATCGACTCACCTAACGCTCGAGCGATCGATTACGCCGCGTTGGAACGCGGTACGGGCGTTCGCAAAGATGACCCTCGTAGCGATATCTATTTCTTGGGCTGCATTCTCTACAATTTGCTCTCGGGCAAGTCACCCCTTACAGAAACTCGCGACCGTCTTCAGCGACTTAATATTACTCGCTTTCGCGAGATCCCACCGCTTGGATCGGTTGTCCCAGATTTGCATTCATCGATTCTAGCAATATGTGCCAAAGCGATGGAATTGGAAGCCGACAAACGATACCAAACGGCTGACGAAATGTATCACGATCTACGTAACGCGCTTGAGCGACTGGAGAAAGGAACTGCTGTTTCCGAAGCAATAAGTGCCAATTCGACCGTTGGAAACGACGCTTCAGTTGTCGAGTCTCAGGAAGGTCGCAACAAGACCGTCATGGTGATCGAAAGCAAAGCGGACTTGCAAGATTTAATGCGTGAGAAACTCAAAAGCCGCGGTTATCGTGTGCTGGTCTTTAGCAATCCAGATCGAGCCATCGATCGGTTTGCCAACGATGATGTCGCGCCAGCTCATTGCGCGATCTTTAGTGCTCCCGAACTCGGAACTCAGGCACTAGATGCATTTAATCGCTTTGCCACGGAGGAAAAGACCAAGGACATTCCCGCCATTTTGTTAGTGGATCGCAAGCAACAGCATATCATCCGCGGCGCGATCATGGCCCCCCATCGTTTGATGCTTGCGATGCCTCTGAAAGTTCGAGAACTGCGAATCGCTCTGCTCAAACTGTTAGGCACTCCCGCGTCAGCGAACCCCACTGCCGACTAGTAGCTTTCCGCTGAAAACTTTAGAAGTATCAATTCTGCTTGTTTTGCCTCAATAGAGATGGTCGAGAATCCCGGTTTTTACGAGTATTTGGAGGGGTTCTACCAAAACCTCTCCTCGTTTCCCCATGGATTCCCAGCTTGAACCCTTTGCGACTTGAAATGTCTTTGGTACAGTATCACCTCGTTCTAAGGGGCAATTACCCCTCTTAATGGTAACTCGGAAAACGCCTGGCTTTTGAGGGCGTAGCTCAGTCGGTAGAGCATCGGACTTTTAATCCGTGGGTCGAGGGTTCGAGTCCCTCCGCCCTCACTGCCAGTTTTTCCGATACACCCAACCCGTCACCTGCTCTAAGGTCGGGTTTTGGCTCCACTTCTGGAGTTGCGATCTTCGGGAAAGCCTCGAGTCCATTTTGTGTGCTCGGGTTGGACCGTTCTAGTCCAGTCATTCCTTCCCAACTTCCACCTCATGATCACCCTCGAAGAAAATCTATACTTCAGCCAAGACTTGGAAACGATTCAGTTTGCTCGTCACTAATACACTTGGATTATCGAAGAAGTTTGAACTTATTTTGTTCGTCGCGTTGCAGAAGTTGAGGCCGGATGCGGCAAACTTAGCAAATTTCTACTGCAACAGCCGATCGAGCACCTCTCCACTTTCGAGCCATCCTCGAACATGTTCGAGTTACTGCAGCAAAAATTAGGCTCTTATTCGCGGGCAGTTGCGATTAACGATTTCTTCAGCAAGCCGATTGATGCTTACGCAGAAAACTACGACTCCGTGGTCTACATCAACGTCATGGAACACGTCGAAGACGATTCGGCTGAAATCCGAAGTGCTTGCGAGGCGCTCCATTGGCAGTAGCACATCGTGATCCCGTTCCAATTCTTGCTTGGCTTTACAGCGATTTCGATAAGGTCATCGGCCATTTCTGTCGCTAACACAAACGCGAACTTGTCGATCTGGTCAGAGTTGAGGGTTTGAAATCCTACCATCAAAGTATTTTGATTCACTAGGTATTATTCCTTGGTACCTTTCCGCAGTGCTTTTACATAGAAAAAATCAGCTCCACAAGCGTCGCTCTTTACGATCGTCTGGCTGTCGCTGTGCTCAGTCGCATCTAACGTCATCTTCCTTAGTGGATTGGCAAAAACCTGTTGGTCGTTGGTCGTAAACCTTAATTCCGTGATCGCTGCGTCGCCAACTGCTATACTTAAGCGTAAGTATCAGCGACGGATTTCCTTTCAGCAGTAGCTTTCATGGCAGCACACGGCGCATTCATTTCCGATCTCCACCTTTTAAGCAAGCGTTCCGTGGGCGAACATCATTGGGAGCAGTTTCGGCCCGAACTAAAGAAATTAGATCTTCTGATTTTGGGAGGAGACATTTTCGATTTCCGCTGGAGCGTCCATGGTGATTTACTGAAGAGTCTTGAACAAGCTCGCGACTGGCTCTACAGGGCGCTGGAAGCCGACCGGCGAATACGATTGATTTATATGCTTGGCAATCATGATTGCCAGCCAGACATGCAACAGCTTTTACGAGAGATCGCTCAGGAGTCTGAAAGATTCTGCTGGAGCGAGCATCAACTGGTCTTAAACCAAAATATTTTCTTGCACGGCGATGTCCTAGATGCCGGTTTGACTTTTCAAGATTTACATCGTTATCGATCTCAGTTTTCACAAGAGCACAAAGAGAAAAGTGATCTCGCTCACAGGATGTATGATCTTGTGGTAGCGTCGAGAATCCATAGCGTTCCTCCAAAGCTTTTTCACTATCCGTCGCGAGTTGTTCGCCGACTTTCGAAATATCTCAGCACTTTGGAATTAGGTCCCCAGCAGGGAGTCGAAGATGTCTTCTTCGGCCATACGCATCGACCACTCACCGGTTTTAGCTATGCGGGTCAAAGATTCTTCAATTCAGGTTCAGCCGTTCGCCATCTTCCCTTTGTGCCCTGCTTCTTTCAGTGTGAAGCGGATATTGATGAAGTGGTTCTCAAACTAACAGAGACCCCTGAAATTCCTTTGAGGGTCTGGTGATGGAATGGTCTTTCTCCAATCTGCTTGTCGTGCTGTTGATTTACCTTCCAATCTTAGCTCTGCAAATCTTGGCCGCTTGCCATATCGCCTTATTCAAACGCGATACACGCTCTGCAGTTGCATGGATTGTTTCCGTTCTATTCATCCCCTTGATTGGAACAGTTCTCTATTTTTGGCTTGGTATTAATCGCTTGGAACGGAAAGCGAAAAACCTGCGTCGTCATGGTCATCATCCTCGATACCCCTTACCACCCTTAGAAGGTGAGATATTACCGGAGAATTTATCGGCCGAATACCAAGAACTCGTGGGGATTGCCAAAGCTATCGGTGGCATTTCTGGTTTTCCACTAATGGGAGGCAATCGCCTCGAGCCACTCGATCGAAAACGCGCTTATCCAGAAATGCTTCTGGCAATTCGCTCGGCCAAAAAAACAATCTCTCTCGCTACCTATCTATTCGATGACGATATCACAGGACGGCAATTTGCGGAGACATTAGGTGAAGCGGTTAAACGAGGAGTTGAGGTTCGAGTTCTGGTTGACGATGTCGGATCAAAATACTCAAACCCCACCATATTTCCCTTGCTTGATGGACTCAATATTCCCAATGCAGCTTTTCTCCCCAAAGCTTTGCCTATTCCATTCGCTTACTCTCAGCTACGGAATCATCGAAAGATCCTCGTAATCGACGGTGAAATTGGATTTACAGGAGGAATGAATATCAGGCACAATCAGGCGGCCGATACCACCGCGCCGTTTCCGGTTGATGACTTACATTTTCGTATCACCGGCCCCATCGTCAGCCAATTGCAAATCACCTTCGCTGAGGACTGGTGGTTTACGACACAGGAATTTCTAGAAGGAGAATCTTGGTATCCCACTACCATCTCGCCAGCTGGTACATCGGTTGCCCGCGGCATACCCGATGGTCCCGACGAGGATCTTGATAATCTACTGTTAACGATGTTGACCGCGATCAGTTCTGCGAAAAAATCCGTCCGTGTTGTAACGCCTTACTTTCTTCCGGATCGCGACCTTACCACCGCTTTGAACCTCGCATCGCTGCGAGGAGTAGAAGTCGATATCGTACTCCCTTCCCAAAACAATCTTCGACTCGTTCAGTGGGCGACCACTCCCTTTTGGTACCCATTAATTCAGCGAGGTTGTCGAATTTGGCTCACACCACCTCCATTCGATCATAGCAAACTGATGGTGATCGATGGAAACTGGCTGATGATTGGTTCAGCTAACTGGGATCCTCGAAGTTTGCGATTGAACTTCGAATTCAATGTGGAATGCTACGATGCTGTTTTAGCCTACAGCATCGATAGGAAAATCATCGAGAAAATCCAAAACGCACGACGAGTCTCCGAAGAAGTTCTCAAGAGCAGACCTCTATGGATCAAATTGCGAGATGGTTTTGCGAGGCTATTTGCCCCTTTCCTGTAACCATCTTGGTAAATCGGTCTGCAAGCTAATCCGTTGACCGCTTTCAGGATGACGGAATGAGAGTTTCCAAGCATGCAGGCACATCGCTTGCGATTCGACAGACAAAGTCTGCTGAGAACCGACTTGCGATCCCCTTAAGTAGAGAGGATCACCAACAATCGGAAAGCCAAGATGCCAAGCATGAACACGAATCTGATTGGTTCGGCCATGCAAAGGCCGAACTTCTACCAACGTCGTCCCATCCTCAAATCGCTCTTTCACCGTAAATCGGGTCACACTTGGCTGCCCATCTTCATCGACACCTCGCACCCCCACTGGTCCAGGCTCACGTGAAATGGGAGCATCACAAGAAAACTCAGATTCAGCAGGGTATCCCTGCAAAAGGGCCAAGTAAACCTTTTCAACCTCGCCACTCTGGAATTGAGGCTGAATCTTCGAAGCGGCCTGAAAAGTTCTTGCAAGTAAAACCACACCCGTGGTGTTCGCATCAAGGCGATGGGCCACTCGCAATTTCTGCGGTCGATAAACAGGTTCTAGAAAACTGCTCAACGTGTTTCGGTTGAACCGGCCGCTGGGATGCATGGGTAATGGAGCAGGCTTGTCGACTGCAATGAAAAAACGATCTTCGTAGAGAAACCGAATGTCTCGATGGACGTCTGGTTCTGGAAGCTCATCCACCCAATGAACAAATCGCTCACCCTCACGCACAATCTGCTGCTCGGTGACTCGACTTCCCAAATCGTTGGTCATTTTTCCCGATGTGATTGCCTGCACCCACGCATCTGCACCGTACGGTGGATACCATTGCTGAAGAAACTCAATCAGTGGTAGACCTGCCAAGCGTCGAGGAACATGAATGAGTCGTCGGTTACAGTAGGGTTGGGAACCGGGCAATGGATCGGTCAGCCCTCGAACTTGTTCTTCGCGACTTCGCAACAACTCTTCCAACCTCTGCTGCTCATTGCGATGACAATGAGGGCAAGATTTTTCGTAAACGTAGTAAGGACTTTCGAGATCTTCCTGCGATAAAACCGCTTGGCAAGCGAAACATTGAACGTTCCCTGTGGGAGCTAGTTCCGGATCGAGCGCAATGCGTTGATCAAAGACAAAGCATCCACCTTCATAATGCTCTTTGCCACATAATTCGAAATACTTCAGAATTCCGCCATCAAGTTGATAGACATTATTGAACCCAATTTTTTCGAGATAAGGTGTAGCCTTCTCGCAGCGAATACCGCCGGTGCAAAAGGCAATTACCTTCCGATCTCGATGCTGTGGAATCAACTCCTTCACTTTTTCCGGGAACTCTCGAAAATGGGTAATTCCCAAGTCGACTGCACCCTTGAAGGTTCCCAGTTCTACTTCGTAATCGTTGCGAGTATCCAACAACAGTAGATCTTGACCTTCACTAAGCCATTCCCGCAACTCTTCAGCCGTTACTCGCTTGCTAGTGTGCTTTGCCGGTTCTATGCCAGGCTGACCAAAAGAAATAATTTCGCGTTTCAGTTTCACCAACATTCGATGAAATGGCTGGTTGTCAGAATAACTCAATTTAGCCTGGAGATCCGCGAACGCAGGATCTTGCTTAAGAGTTGCGAGAAACGATTCGACCGAATCATCTTTGCCGGCAAGGAACATATTGATTCCCTCACCGCTCAAAAGAATTGTTCCTTTGAGGCCCAGATCGTTGCAAAGTTTTTTTAGGTGCTGCCGCCGCTCAGGCAGACGATCTAGTGTGACAAACTTGTAGGCCGCGATATTGACACAAGGCTCGCTACCCGCCTTACTCGCGACATCCACCGCTTCCTCCACGATCGTTTCCCTTTTTTCAGCCGTTCAAACCAGACAAAAGCCCTGTGCTATCACCTAACTTTTCCACCTTGCATTCTACACGCTCTAACAACGAGAGCCACAAATTATTCAGCGGTGTTTCTTTTGGATACTTGATGTGGCGTCCCATCGCTAACGTCCCACAACCTCCACCAGCCAACAGCACTGGAAGATTGTCATGGTTATGGGCATTACCGTCAGAGTTGCCGCTACCGTAAGCGATCATCGCATGATCCAGAACCGTGCCATCTCCTTCCGGAATGCTATTGAGCTTCTCAAGCAAATAGGCAAGCTTCTGGGTGTGGAACGTGTTGATCTGTCGGATCTTATCTTTCTTGGTCGGATCATTGCCATGATGGGAAAGATCATGATGACCATCTGGAACACCAATCGCCCCGTAACCACGATTGCTTCCCTCGTTGGCCAATACGAAAGTGCATACCCGGGTGACGTCGGCTTGAAATGCCAACGCAACGAGATCGCACATCAGCTTAAGATGCTCTGCATAATCTGCAGGCACACCGGCCGGCGCTGCGTAATCTGGCTTCGTTATCGGTGGCAACTTTTCAGCTCTTTCGATTCGCATTTCGATATCTCGAACACTCGAAAAATATTCATCGAGTTTGCGAACGTCACCTGCTCCCAGTTTGCCCATCAAGCTCTTAGAGTCCTCTATCACAAAATCCAAAACGCTGCGGCGCTTTCGATCTCTCTGCACTCGCACCGTATCAGGCTCGGTGGAGAAGAGTCGCTCGAAGACGACCTTCGGATCGACTTCTTTAGGAAGAGGCTGTGTCGCCGAACGCCATGCCATCGCGGACGAATAGACGCAGCTATATCCTGAGTCGCAACTACCGGCCATCGCGCCTTGTTCGCAGCCGATTTCTAGAGAAGGTAAGCGTGTGCGATCTGCCAACTGCGCCGCTGCGACTTGGTCTACTGAAATACCAGCTCGTATATTGGTACCATCAGTCTTACGTGGCTGTGTTCCTGTTAGAAACGATGCTAGGGCCCGAGCATGATCGCCAGGACCATCGCCGTTGGATCGCGCTTTGTCCGCCGTTAGCCCCGTCAAGATATTGAACTTACCTTTCACGTTTTCCAACGGCTTGAGAATCGATGTCAGTTCAAAATCTGTACCCTCCGTAGCAGGCGTCCAGTCGTCCATGTTGATCCCATTGGGAACATACAAAAATGCCAAACGATTGGGGAAAGGTTTCAGGTCAGCCGACTTAGCATCGGTTTCAGTCCAAGCACGCAATGGCCCCATCGCTTCAAGCCATGGCAAGGCCATAGCAACACCGAGACCTCGAAGCAACGTTCGCCGGGAAAGTCTATGGCTTGGAATCATTTCACACCTTCAATGTTAGAGCTCTAATCCTTACTCAGCCTGTCGACGCAAGCGAAACGCATCGCTGGACACAATGGCCATCACAAGCGACGAAAAACGGTGATCCTGGGATTCAACTGTTTCGACGATTTTCTTTACCGCAGGCCGGTCATAATATTCTAGCCCCCGGCCCAATGCAAAAATAAGCATCTTCTCGGTTAAACATCGGGTAACGTCGCGAGATCTTTTTCGCAAAATTCCCTTTAATTCGGTTAAGTTGGCAAATTTACTTCCATCCGGCAACTCACCCCCGGCATCAATGTCAAAATTTCCATCTTTGGTGCGAAATCTGCCTACTGCATCATAGTTCTCCAGGGCAAAGCCCAAAGGGTCCATCTTGGCGTGACAGTTGGCACAACTCGGGTTAGCTCGATGCATTTCCAGTCGCTGCCGTAGCGATCCAGAAACCTGAGCCTGAGCATCGGCGGGAAGCTCCGGGACATTTGGCGGAGGGGGGGGCGGCGGCGCTCCCAGGAGTTGCTCCAATACCCAGCGACCACGCTTCACGGGACTTGTTCGAGTTGGATTGCTGGTCACAGTCAACACACTCGCCTGAGTCAATACGCCCCCTCGCGGTGAGTTCGCTGGCAGTTGTACGAGACGAAACTCTTTACCCTTGATCGGCTCTCCTTTTTCCGCAGCATCGCTACCTCTCAAATTGCCACGTGAATCTTCGATGCCATAAAACTTTGCCAAACGCTCGTTCAGGAATGTGTATGGAGCGTCGATCAACTCCAAAATACTCCGGTCTTCTTGGATGATGTGCAAGAACATCAGTCTTGTCTCTTCCATCATCGCTCTGCGCAACTCACTTCCAAACTCAGGGAACATATCCTTGTCTGGTTGAACTTGCTCAAGCCGCTGCAACTGCAACCACTGGAGTACAAACTGATCGACCAACGAACTTGACCTTGGATCTTTCAGCATTCGCGTAACTTCTTCTTGCAGCTTCTCAGAGAGCTCGCCTCGCTCTGCCAGCTCCATCAATCGTTCATCGGGCATTGTGCTCCACAGGAAATACGATAATCGTGATGCCAAAGCGAACTGATCGATCGGTCGAACTTCTGCACTATCCGGGGTATTGTCCAACTCAACTCGAAACAAGAATTTTGGCGAACATAAAGCCGCTTGCAGCGCCATCTGCATCGCGGATTCCCAAGGAGCACCGGCCGCTTCCTCCGCTGTTGCCAAGGCAGCTAGTTTCTCCACTTCCTCCGGAGTCGGTGGACGACGATACAATTTTCGCAACCATCGCTGAACAACATGTCGATTGCGTTCGATTCCTTGCAATTCAGCGGGATGA
>JBEGUT010000083.1:0-10663 GCA_041178745.1 Planctomycetota bacterium
GCTCGACAAAGCCGTTAAAAATCACTCATCACAATAGGAACAAGGCAGTTCGCGAGTAACGAACTGCCTTGCTCAAAGGGTGTCTAAACTTTGGGATTTTGCGTTGGCTACTTTTCCGGTTTCTTTTCCGCAACATTGTGCTGGTCATGCTTGTGACCATCTGCCGGATGGTAAGCCGCATCTTCATGCCCCAATTCTTTTAGCAACTTATCGTGCTCTTTTTTCATAGCATTGAGCGATTCATGTATCTTGCCGCACATCTCCGCACACATCTTTCCATCTGGTGACGTCTTGCAGCATTCTTCTTCGAGCGACTTCTGAACAGTCATTACCTGACCCAGTTGCGTCTCAATCTTCTTGACTTGTTCGACAACCTTGGGATTGGATACACACTCTTCACGCACGATTTTCAAATCGCGCTGCATGGCCTGTAATTGTCTTCCCAAAACCTGCGATTCAGCATGAATCACCACTGACTGAATTGATGGCGATTCGGTTGCATAGCGCGTGATTCCGTTCGAGTAGTCTCGCGCATGTTGGATGTTCCGCGAAGTTCTCTGGTTTGCAAAGTAACTTGCACCGTTATTCCTAGATACCTTGTCGTTGACACGCGACTGTGCAAACGAAGTTTGCGATGGTGTTAAGGCGGCGATCGCAATAAAACTCAAGCCGATCAACGATTTCGCGAATAATTTGATACTCATGGTAGTTCCTTTCGAAAACGAGTGGCGTAGAGATTCTAAAACTCATCAGTTCAAGCTTAGAAGAATGTTTTGGGGCTAAACCACATCTTCTTCGCTCATGTAGTTAGATGTCCGGCTAAACAAGATTCTTCATTTAATTCGGTTAAAACATCGACTTTCAACGTCGCTACACAACAAAACGAAAACGCGTGTCGCTAACGCCGAGGTTGGGGGTATCAAGAAAGAATTCGCTCCAAGGGGTGAGGGTTATAAAAAGTCAATTTCAAAATCGTCAAGATCCGCTCACGCCCTCCGTACATACCGCCCATCGTTCAATCGAGCGTAACTTCAGTTGACTCTTTGGGATTCAAAAACTTGTTTGCTTGTTTTGTAGTGGTATGGCATTTGCGGTAATGCTGAATATTGTTCTGGCATGATTTGCCCTACTTCATTGAAGGGCGTATTTACCTGCGTTCGCAAGGTTCACTAAGAACAAGGCGTCTAAAAATTATGTAAACTAAGAAAGGTTGGGGCTTTAGAAAACCCCAACCACTGTTAGGCCCATTTCCAATATTGAGTGCTAATCGCGATGAAAGCAGATATCACTTCCTAACTATGTAGGGCGAAAAATGAGACGATCAAAGCAATTCAATAATCAGATTGCATTAGAAATCAGTCCTACATCCAGTCAGTTAGCAGATTGGATCAAGCGATCGCAAGTCGGTCATCGTGACGCCCAAACGAAGCTCTACGAATATATCGCTGAAAAATATTATCGAGTGATTTGCAAAACCGTGGGTCCTAGCAATGCAGATGACGTAATGCAGGAATTTATGATTCAATTGATTGCAAAGATCAAACAATTCCGATTTGAGTCTTCGTTTGATACTTGGGCGTACCGAATTGCGGTGAATCAGTGCTTGCAGTACTTGAGAAAAACGGTACGAGAAAAGTATCAAGAGAAGCAGTATGCTTGCTCAAACCGCTTAGCCCACAATGCTAACGAATTAAGAAGTTTAGAGAATACTGAATTGCTTGACATGGCGTTGCAACGAATTTCAGGCGAACAGCGTGCTATTTTGCATATGAAGGAAGTTGAGGAACTCAATTACGAGGTTATTTCTGGCATTCTTAGGGTTCCTCTAGGAACCGTTGGTTCCCGACTGAATAAAGCGAGAAAAGAACTCTGTGAGACCATGATCCAAATGGGGTGGGACGAATAACAGTCCATCGCTGCGCTTCGGCGCTGCAGGACATTCTGGAGAAATGTGTTTGAGAACTCGGCGCTATGGGTCAGATTAATTCACTTGTCGAGCGCTGCGAAATCTAGTTCCGAACGGGTTGCTCTTGGGGTGCGAGCCCAACCTCCAAGGTTGCTCTCGGACCCGGAGAAAAAATTGTGGCATCGGAGCAAATGGTAATGCATCTGTAAAGTTCGCCAGTCGCTAGTCACGCAGGTGTCTCGGGAACCTGAAGTCACAAGTCTCAAGATCGTTGAGCATGCAAGCGTTTCAGACTCGGCAAAGGTTCGTGAATACCTCACTGGTAGCACTCAATTACAAACAAACTTGTAACCTCTATGGTCATTCACTTTCGAATGTATTACATTCGCCGGTGTGGATATGCGCAGGGAAATTGCTCATTCCCCGTACTTGCACCGGGAGAAACTATGGCATTGACCAACGATGAACTGAATCGCTATCAACACGAAGGCTTTGTTCCCGCTGTCGATGTGATGAGCCGAGAAGAAGCCTATCGATTAAGGCAAACGCTCGAATCGTTTGAGGCGCAGCAAGGCGGAAAGCTTGAGGCTTCACAGCGGAGTCGCGCATTTTTGCTATTTCCTTGGCTCGACAATCTGATTCGTGATCCTCGAGTTCTGGATCCGATCGAACAACTGATAGGCCCCAATATTCTTTGCTGGAGCACCATCTTCTGGATCAAGGAAGCCGGCTCGAAAAGCTTTGTCGATTGGCATCAGGACAATACCTATTGGGGATTGTCGAGTCGGCGGGTGATAACCGCTTGGTTTGCCATCTCGGATGCCAGCGAGCAGGCGGGCTGCATGTCGGTGATTCCGGGCACGCACCTAGGCAATACCCTGGAACACGAAGACACCTACGATCCAGATAACATGCTGACACGAGGTCAGCGAATTCGGAAGTTGGATTGTGAACGCGCTGTCGCGATGCCCTTGCATGCCGGCCAGATGTCGATTCACAATTACTGTCTTGCCCACGGCTCCGGGCCGAATCTTTCGGCAGATCGTAGGATCGGTGTTTCGATGCACTTTTTGCCGCCCGAATCGCGGCAGACGGCGGCGAACTGGGATTGTGCCGCTCTGGTGCGAGGCGTAGACGAAAGTGGCCACTTTGCCCACACGCCTCGTCCCCGTTTTGAAATGGATCCGCTGACGGTGGAGTTCCACCAACGGGCTTCGACCGCCCTACGTGAGATTCTGTACGCCGGTGCCGCCCAGAAACCAACTCGACTGTAAGACCGTCTCGGTTATGCCGTCCACTTCTTGCGGGCGTTCAGGATTATCGGCTCATGTTATGTGTTGGAAAACACTGCATGCAATGTGGGCGGAGAGCAGAGAGCGTTTTCCTGCCTGGAATTCTCGGAGATCCCTCGCAGAAGAAAATGCCAAAGCTCGCGGAAGTGGCGGGTACGATGGCGACCACCGACACAGCCCCACAATAAAGGCCAAGGGCGATATTAGTACGACCTGGTAAAATTTGACGGATTTTCCGGTTATTCGCTGCAGTTCCCTTGAGAAATGTTTCGATGGAGAAGTCGAAGGGATCGGACATAGCATTCGTTTTGTGGACGAACCGGCATACCCGTTGTGAAGTTATCGAGTGTACTCGCGCTTCGTTGTGTGTTCACCTTGATTTCAGGAATTAAGAAGATGTCGAAACCAAAGAAGAGCAGTACGAAGAAAATCACAACCAAGCTGAAGGCTGCGAAAGCCTACAAAGCTCCACGCGTGAAGAAGATGCAAAAGTTGGCAGAAGTCACAGGTTTAGGAAAGGTTACCGGCTCAACCGTTACTTAGTTTAGTAGTTGTCCGAAATCCTAGAAAACTGCTATCAACGGCAGGACTGCTATTGGTTTTCGAATAGGCCCTTAGTATCCAAACTGTTGGCTTTAAACGTAAGCATCCAATGCGGCGCAGTTTCGCTTTCATTTTAGGAGTTGGCACAATGTCAAAACTAAAGAAAACCACCACGACAAAAAACGTGAGTAGGCCGAAAGCCACGAAGTCGTATCAAGCTCCCAGCTTGAAGAAGATGCAAAAACTAGAAAAGGTCACTGGTGGGCTGAAACTTACCGGGGTAACCGATAGCTAAGTCCCAAATCATTTGGTGCAAACACAGCTCCCAACATTGTGGTTCTCAATCCCAATCGCATTTCAGAGGTCGAATCCATGTCGAAATCAAAGAAGAGCAACACCCAAAAAAACACTAGCAAGAAGACGACTGCGAAAGCCTACCAAGCTCCAAGTCTGAAGAAGATGCAGAAGCTTACGAAGGTCACTGGTAGTCTCAAGGTTACCGGCGGAGCGGCTGTGTAGCTCAAGGCTACGGCGTACCCAACGCGGCGGATTCCGATCTTAACTTCATTCCAGGAGTAGATACCATGTCGACGTCCAAGCAAAAAGATGTGAAGAAAGACTCGAAAAAGACGAAGTCGAGGAAAGCCTACAAATCACCTAGCTTGAAGAAGATGCAGAAACTCTCAGTGGTCACTGGTATCCAGGCCGTTACTGGCAACGCGGTGGGCTGATCAGGACGGGGGCTAATCTGGTGACGAGCCCGCATTCCGTCTCGTATCCTGCATCATGCTAGAGATGGTACTTCAATTACTGGGGCACTGACTCTCCAACGCATTGGAGTTGGTGAAGACAGAGCCTTGGTGTAGCGAGGAGGCTTTTGATGGTATCAATCGGGCTAGCGGAAGAAAAAAATCGAGTCTGCGTATCTGCCGATTACGATATTTTGGGTATGCGAATGAGGGTTGGGGCCGATGCCCCGGAATTATTCGCGTCCTCTCAAGATGTGTTGGTTGAATTCGAGACTGCACGACTACAAGAAATTGATTGGTCCGTGCGATTACGGATTGCACCACTCGAGGGTAATGCTGTTCCCGTCCAAGTTCAACAGGTTTGGTCTGGCTTAGTACCACCTGGCGTTCGCGCCGTGAACTATGTCGGCAGGAATTATCGGCGATTGGAGTTAGTCGACTTGGGCCAATGCGACATCGATTTGGAGCGTCGTGTGGCGTCCGTCACCGTCGATTCGATCAAACGTGTAAAGGCCAGTCGCTATTTTTTCACCGCGATCCTGTGTACGGCGCTTGCGAGATCGTCGCATGTGCCAATTCATGCGGCCTGTCTTGCAGTTCTTGATGGCGGTGAGCAGCGTAGTGTGGTCATTGTCGCACCAAGTGGCACAGGCAAGAGTACGACGGCCTTTGCTTTGGCGCATTCCGGATGGCGTTTGATGGGTGACGATCTCGCGTGTGTTACTCGAAATGAAGGGCAACTGACGGTCTGGGGATATCCTCGGAATTGTCACGTACGTCGCCCCACGTTTGCGTTGTTGCCGTGGCTGCAGGATTTGCCGTTGCAGCCGCTGGGGATCGAGGATAGTTGGGAGTTTCCCTTGAGTTCCTTAGGTCGTATGGCGTTTGGCCCTCCACCTCTTCCTCTCAAGCCGGCAATGGTGCTCGTTCTAGAGAAACCAAACGGTCGGGGGCATCATTGTGAATTACTCGATCCGATTGACGCCTTTGCCACCATTTGTCGTGAGAACGTGCAGCCTATCGAAGGTTGCGAAGACGTCGACGCGCACGCTGCCTTTCAAGCCATTAGCGAGCTTGTGCAAACCACACCATGCTATCGATTGAGTGCCGGCCCCAAGGTTGACAATCTTGCTGCTTATTTGAGTTCGGAAACCGGAGTTGGAATGTGATTGGAAGTCCATATCAATCGTGGTTATTGCGGCTGTGCGATCCCGAGGGCTGTGAAGACCTGCCGCATGATCGCTTGGATATCAAGGGGGTCGGAAAGCTGCTGGACGCTGCACAGCAGCACGGAGTTCTCGGTGCGGTCGTCGCAAATGTACAACAACTCTTCGAGGAGGACGGTGCTAAGCAATTGGCTCTCGATGCAAACGCCGTCACGGCGCTGCGGCAAGGACTTGAGGATGCTCAATCGATTTGCATCAGCGAGCTTGCGATGACACTGTTGCTAAGAGCCCGCGCTCGATCACTTCTTGCCGCAATTCGCGAAGTCGATTATCCCGTTGCGATCGTGAAAGGCGAGGATTACGCGGACCGGCTCTACGATCCGACATGCATCCGTTGTTTTCGCGATATTGACTTGATGGTCCCGCGAGTATTCGTGGATGAGATGGCCGAAATCATGAAAGAACACGGCTACAAGCTGATTCAGCCAGGGGGGAATTACAACCTCGAATTTGGGGAACGAACTTGGGATAGCGAGTCGCGGCCGCTCGTCAGAGTGGAATTCCACTGGGATATGATCACCTGTCCTTCCCAGCGACGACGCAGTTCCTTGCCATTCGAGGAGTTGCATTGGGAGCAGCGAGGCTCCGCCATGCAAGCGTCTCCCGATTCGATGCTGTTAATCGCATGCGTGCATGCTGTAATTTCGCATCGATGCGACCGTTTACAGCATCTGTGCGATATTCGTCAGATTTGTCGTGGTCGAGCGGGGGATGTTGATGTCGATCGTTTGCGTGACACAGCAGTGCGTTGCGGAGTCTCAAGTGCTCTCGCTGGTGGGTTAGGGATAACGGCCCGGTTGCTGAACGATGCGTCGAGCACAGAGCTGTTACGAGAATTACGATTGCCAGGTGCATCCGTCGCGTGGCGGGTTTTGGTCAGTCATGTAAGTTTGTTAGAGCCCGAGCGTCGATCAAGTCGGTTGCGCCAGACCGTCATTCGTGAATGGATGAAGCGAGCCGCCTGATAAAAGGAAACACTTCGCCCGTAGGTTCGCTGGCCTTCCGAAAACTAATTTTTAGCGGAGTCTTTTGATGCGGGTGTTGTTCTTGGGGAGTCCAGGAAGGTTTGCGGCGAGAACTCTGTGGGGCTGCCTCGAGGCTGGTCACGAGGTGCGTGAGTTCTGGTACGCTGCAAAGTCATCGAGTCGGTTATGGAAAAGCGATCGCCTGTTGGGACGCTGGAATCCTGGTTGGTCGGTATCCGCTGCCTTAGCCAAGCATCGCATTTCGCGACGGTCAGTAGGGGTTCTGCGTAAATCTCCAGAGTTGTGGCAACAGGTTCGTGATCTGAATGTCGATCTTTTGGTGAGCTCAGAATTCTCTTATGTTGTTCCGCCTGAGATATTGCAACAATTTCCAGAACGTGCCGTTAACTTGCATCCGACGATGCTTCCCGAATTTCGCGGTCCCTGTCCGATCGTATGGATGCTTTACCAGCAGGCGGTCGAACGTTGCGGCGGCGTCACTCTGCATCTGATGAATCCGGGGCTCGATGACGGTCCGATCATTGCACAAATTCGTATCCCATGGAACTCTAATGGATTTCGGCACTGGGAGGCGGATCTAGGGAACGCGGCCCATGCATTGATCGTTAATCACTTGCCGGAATTTCTCCGCGGACAAGTCGCCCCCAAGCCGCAGGCGGAGGGAAGCGGGACTTACTATCGAGGATTAAAACCTGAGCAGCTGGTGATAGATTCTTCTCTAACTGCCGGGCGAGTTCACCATCTCTTAGAAACAATCGGTTCGTTTGTTCCCCTGCGAGTGCAGATTGGGAGCCGATTGCACAAGGTCGCAAGGTTTGGCCAGTTGGTCGCATCTGCGCCCACAGGATGTCCGCCGCAGATCGGGCCACTGCGTATCGAACTCGATGTCGTGGATGCTCGAATTTCCCTTCGCCGATGGATTCCCGGCATGAGCAAATTACGACGGCTGCGGACCTTTCATACGTTTGCAAAGATGGCGTAAGAACACGCAAGATAGCGATCTATCGATCGTTACTGAGTGGGCTCGTCAGCGACCGTCGTCGCCCTAAGCCATCCGAAAAACCGGTACAACCGTAACAATTTCTCAAAGTGCCCTGGGTTGGATCGCCGATGAATTCCTAGGGTGGCGTTTCATCAAATTCGATCCAGGATGGTTTACGACCGTCGCAAAAGCAAGGGACATGAAATGAGCGACTTCGATCAACTGCAATTGGCAGCAGGAGTCACTTTTCAGAGTTTTGGAGAGGATCGTGATGGCATCATCCTGTCGATGCAATCCGGCTACCTATATCGCTGCAACAGTTCGGCGGTTGAACTGCTTCCGATTTTGCAAAATCGGCCAACTTACCGCGAATTGCAAGATCACGTGATCTCGGTTTACGGCATCGATCAGCAGCAAGCAGGCAGCGACTTGATGGCATTCGTGAACGAGATGGTCGAAGAGGGGCTTATTATTCGAGCAGCTGCATGATTCGTTTCTCGCATGCAATGCGCCTAAGGTTGCTGAGGCTGCACCTTGGCGTACTGGCCTCGATTTTGCCGGATACGAGTCGTCGCATATCGCTTCAACGGCTTCTAAGGCTCTTCACACCCAACCGCCCCAGTCGTTTGTATTCGGGGATAACCGAAGATCAGCTCATGGCGGTGTTGAAGCACCGCTTGGCGCGCCCTTGGCGGATGCGAGGTCGACGCTGTCTTCGAGAAGGTTTGCTCTGTTTTTATTTTTTGAGACTTCTTGGGGTGCCTGCCGAATTGCATTTCGGCGTGTTCGAGGAGGCTCGCCATCACGAATTTGCCCACTGTTGGGTTGTGGTCGAGGGACGCTGCGTGACGAAGCCGCCAGAGCAGCATTATGTCACCATTCACGTCGCCCGAGTTCCGAGCAGTATTGCCGAATAGCGCACTTATCACTTCCATAGCCAAGGCATACTCGTGGCAGGACCAACTGGAGTCCGGCTGGTTCGAGGACTTGGAAGACATCGCCAAAGTGGAATGGTGTTGACCGCAGCTACATTGGGCGAATACTCCAGCTGACTTCGCTGGCCCCGGACATCGTGGGGTCGATTCTTGCTGGCCAGGCATTTGCCGGCATTAGACTGCAGAGATGTCGCAAAGGCATTACGGCTTTCTGGGATAAGCAACGTCAAAAACGGAAGCCTACGGCATCGACTTCCTGTCAGGCCGCTTTGGCCGCGATGAGATCGCCCACATGATGGGCCTAATCAATGACCTTTGATCTCAATAAATCCAACGAAATCCGCGACGAAGCAAACGAAAAGTTGACATTGAAGATCCTTTAAATCATGCTTGTGGCCATCTGAACGCTCTGTTGGGGTAGGGGCAAACACCCAGAGCAAAATACTTTTAACAATCACTTATCAACGGAGATCCACCATGAAGTGCGTTAACCGATTCCGATTGTTTGTGCTGGCGGTTATCGTGTTCAGTTTTTTGACTGGCGCACCAACGGCCAAGGTTGCTCAGGGCAAAGACGTGCCGCTCCCAAATCTGTCCGAGCTGACGGCGGAGTGGTGTAAGTGGCTCTACAGCATACCCGAAAATAGCAATCCCACTAGAGAAGGTAATGCGGGTAAAGTACTGCAAGGGCAGCCCTATAAGGGTTCCAAGTTATACTTCCTGGCCGCGCCTGAAGTTGCCGAAGTCGAGATAACCGTACCCGCAGGCTCCGCCTTTTTCTTCCCAGTTTTGGTTTGCGAGTGGGACAACGGAGCTACTCCCCCAACCAGTCCGGATTACTTCTCGCTCAAAGAAATGTATAGCATTTGTAGCGGGGCAATGGACGCTGCGACAAAAAAATTCGCGACGCTGGATGGTGTGAATCTTCAAGTGCAGCGATTGCAATCTCCCCCGTTCGCCTGCAAACTACCCAAAGGCAATATTGCCGGGCTGAACATTCCTGTGATAGCACCCGCCGTTTCGGACGGTTACTGGGTGTTTATCCCTCCTCTTCCAAAGGGGAGATACGAGCTCGAATTCGGAGGAGAAATACCGAACTACGACCACCCGCGCAATATCGGATACACCACAGCAGTCTTCTACACCATCAACGTGGAATGATCGATCGGACAATCTTGTTCTATGTTAGGATGCAGGGTATCCCGGTGCAATGTGATGGTTGGCGTTTATGGAGGTCGTCTGAGGGGTCGCAACTTGCATCACAAGTACTCGCGAGGTGAAGATCTGCATTTTGTGTATAAGACGCGTTGTTGAGTTTTTTCATGTCACTTCCACCTGGCGTTTCTGCTAAAACCTCGCGCTTGTTCGAGATCAAGAAAGTGCTGTGTTTTGCAGGGTTTCTGAGCCCGGGACGTGTTTGGGGGCGTCCCATGATTTCGAAGCCATCGAAGTTTGGCGATACGAAAAAGCCTCGAATTTCCGCGTAGAAACGCTCAGACCCGCTGGGATGAGCCAGCGGGTCTGAGCGGAATGGTCACGTTGCGGTGACCAAGTTGATGGAGGCGGTTTCGTGGACTCGCAACCACGCCAATTTTGCAACATCTTTTGTCTTGGACTCTACCTAACGAGCCAAAGAAAGTTCCTGTTGTGTCCAATCCTAGATCGAGGCCGTAATCTGGTATCGCGCGTTCGTCGAGCGAGCAGGGTAGGCGAATCCCCGACTCGCCTGCGACATGCCCCTGAAACCGAGCATTTTTTCTGATGAGGCCTAATATATGTCTCCATCAATGGAAGAGTAAATCGGACCTTTCATTCCAGCCCTTATGATTTCCTCCAGGAGCGCTTCGCGGCGGTACTCCTCAGGCCGCGAATAGTATTGCTCGTGAATGAGTACAATTGATTTTACACCTGATTCTTCTTTTAACCGTACCAGGTCTCTTGGGGGAATGTGGTAACTGAAGATGGTCTTCTTCTTCTGCTCGACGGTATTGCCGCCCCAGGGTGCAAAGGGAATTCCATCTTCGGTAACGGCTTCCATGAACAA
>JBEGUT010000084.1:0-10541 GCA_041178745.1 Planctomycetota bacterium
GTAGATAGGAGTTAGCATGACTTCCCACTTAAGTTCCGAGGCAACGGTTGAACTTTTTCAGCACTATGTGATTGGAAACTACAAACGTTATCCGGTCAATCTTGTTCGAGGGGAGGGTTCGCGCGTTTGGGACAGCGAAGGGAAGGAGTTGCTCGACTTGTTTCCAGGTTGGGGATGCAATCTTTTGGGACATTGTCATCCTGCCATTGCCGAGGCAGTGAGTCGACAAGTGAGGGAGTTGATTCACGTTCCCAATACTTGGCACATCGAGCAGCAAGGACGCTGGGCTCAGTTGTTGTCAGAGCGAAGCATCAAAGGAAAAGCCTTCTTTTGCAATAGTGGGGCGGAAGCAAATGAAGCTGCGATTAAGCTGGCTCGACTTCACGGAGCACCAACTCGTTACAAGATTATTACTTTTGAAGGTGGTTTTCATGGTCGAACCATGGGGGCATTGTCTGCGACAGCCCAACCTAAATACCATGTCGGCCTAGGTCCAATGCTTCCAGGTTTCTCGTATGTGCCTTGGGGTGATCTTGAGGCTGTTGCCAAACGCATCGACTCCGAGACCGCAGCCATCATGATCGAACCGATTCAAGGTGAAGGTGGTGTTAGGATTCCTTCGCCCCAGTTTCTGAAAGGGTTACGCGATTTGGCCGACCAGCATGGTCTCCTGCTGATCCTGGATGAGGTTCAAACCGGTTGTGGTAGGACTGGACATTGGTTTGGCTATCAGTACTTCGGGGTTCAACCAGATATCATCACACTTGCTAAGTCCATTTGCGGAGGCATTGCGGGAGGGGCGATGCTCGCTCGCAGTGATATCGCGGAATTCCTTCGGCCCGGTCTGCACGCTTCGACTTTCGGTGGCAATCCTATCGCTGCGGCAGCTGGTATCGCTTTCCTGGAAACGGTCGAAAAAGAAGAATTGCTAAGTCGAGCGACAGCAATCGGTGAACGATTTACTGCCGGTCTACAATCGCTCCAGCAAGAGATCGACTATATCCGGGAAGTGCGTGTTGCAGGAGTTATGGTCGGCATTGAATTGGAGATTGATGGAGCGTCTCTGGTGCAGAGTGCCTTGGAGAATGGATTGTTGATCAATTGCACGCAAGGCAAAGTGCTGCGTTTATTACCTGCGTTGACGATAAGCGATTCTGAGATCGATAGGAGCTTGGAAATCCTATCGGAAGTTTTAACCACAGCTGGGAATACAGTTGCCAGTCAAAGTGCGTAGACCGTTGGTCCATGCATCAAAACTGAGACGGGAAAATTTTCAATCGAGACTGGTCTTATGAGACACCTTACAACACTATTCGACATCAGCCCCAGCGAACTTTGCGAGATTCTGCGACTAGCTCATGCTTTAAAGAAACTGTGGCGTGAAGAAAAGCGTCCAGCCTTGTTGGCAGGAAGAGTTTTGGCCCTATTGTTCGAAAAGCCTAGCTTGCGAACCCGTGTGAGTTTTGAAGCGGGAATGACGCAATTAGGCGGAGCTGCGATGTTTCTGGGGCAAGACGTAGGTTGGCAGAAACGCGAGAAAACGAGTGACTTCATTCAAGTGCTAGGTCAGTATGCTGACTTCATTGTCTGTCGAGCTAAAGCACATACAACGGTTGACGAACTTGCTAGTTACAATGCCGTTTCGGTGATCAACGGTTTAACCGATCTATCTCATCCTTGTCAGGCGATCGCTGACCTTATGACGATGGAAGAAATTTGTGGCAATGTTAAAGGTAAGCAGCTGACCTTTGTAGGCGATGGAAATAATGTTGCTCGAAGTTTGGCGTTGATTTGCGCGATGAGTGGAATGCGATTTAAGTTGTTGGGGCCGGAAGCACATTATCTCGATACACCATGGCTGAATCGGATTCGGGAGCGTTACCCTCAAGCCGATATCGAGCAGACTCATGATGCGAAGATCGCCATGAAGAATGCGGACTTCGTCTATACCGATGTGTGGGTGAGCATGGGACAAGAAGAAGAGACGCAGGAACGTTTACGTACTTTTCGAAACTATCAATTGAACCGAGCCTTGATGGATTTGGCAGCAAAGCATGCCAAAGTACTTCACTGTCTTCCGGCGCATCGCGGTGAAGAGATTGCCGAGGAAGTCATCGATGGGCCGCAAAGCGCAATTGTGCAACAGGCTGGTAATCGAATGCATGGGCAAAAGGGATTGCTGGTGTGGTTGGCGATACAATCTGGCTGGGTCGAGCCAAACGCGATCTAGTACCCGAGATTTCTGCAGACAGATTTTTAAAAAAAGATATAAAGTGAGGTGGGGTATATGGCTGCTGCGTCGATTCGACCTGTAAAGGTTAAGAGGAAATTCACGCAACATGCTCCTGGCAGCGTTCTTTACCAGTGCGGAGAGACCATGGTGCTCTGCACGGCAATGGTCGAGGCCAAGGTACCACCTTGGTTGGAAGGAAGCGGGCAAGGTTGGATTACGGCGGAATACAATATGCTCCCATCGAGTACTGCGCCACGAAAAAGTCGTGAACGAAGTGGCAAAGTGGATGGGAGAACAACCGAGATTCAGCGTTTGATCGGACGTAGTTTGCGAGCCATAGTAGATTTAAAGAAATTGGGTGAACGAACCATCGCGATCGATTGTGATGTTTTGCAAGCCGATGGTGGGACGCGAACGGCGAGTATTACTGGTGGCTTCATCGCTTTGGTAGATGCATTGCATAGCGAATTTGGTAGACTCCCCCGCGACCAATATCCTCTAGTGGATAGCATTGCTGCCATCAGTGTTGGAATTGTTGATGGAAAGTGCGAGTTGGATTTAGACTACAAAAAAGATGCCGCCGCCGAAGTCGACATGAATGTTGTCATGACAGGTCGTGGGCGATTTGTTGAACTTCAGGGAACGGGTGAAGAGGCGACCTTTGACGACGATCAACTCGCGCAGCTGATCGCTAAGGCAAAGCATGGGATCAAAGCGTTAACGGCGATTCAGCGCGATACACTGGGCCGGTACTGGAAATTCGATTGAGAACTCATTTATGACTAACGAAGTAAAGCCGGTGGTGGGAATTATCATGGGGAGCCGCTCGGACTGGGAGACGATGCAGTCTGCAGCAGATACTTTCCAGCATTTTCAAGTCCCCTATGAATGTCGTGTTGTCTCAGCGCATCGCACACCGGAATGGATGGTGCAGTATGCTAAGGAAGCTGCAGGTCGAGGTCTTCAGGTGATCATTGCAGGAGCGGGCGGAGCGGCGCATCTGCCGGGCATGGTCGCTTCTTGTTCCCTACTGCCTGTTCTAGGAGTACCAGTGCAAAGCAAGTCCCTTCAGGGACTTGATTCGCTGTTGTCGATCGTACAAATGCCCGGAGGTATTCCTGTTGGAACGCTTGCAATAGGGGCTGCCGGTGCACGCAATGCCGCTTTACTTGCAGTTCGTATACTCTCGCTTCACGACGCGCAGCTAGCCGACAGATTACAACAATTTGCTTCCTCGCAAACTGAAGCGGTGTTGAAGGATTCTCATTTATGAGTCGCCAGTCCGATGTGATTCTTCCCGGAGCAACTCTTGGGATTTTGGGAGGAGGCCAACTTGGGCGGATGTTTACCGCCGCCGCTCAGCGCATGGGATACAAAGTCATCGTCTACGCTCCTGAGCAAGAGTCACCAGCGGGTGATATCGCCAATCTTCATCTTCGTGCTCCGTATGACGATGCAGGATGTCTCATAGGCTTCGCCTCCAGTGTGGATGTGATCACGCTTGAGTTTGAAAACATTCCGGTCAGTACCTTGCAAGTTCTTGGGCAACGAGTACCGGTTCGCCCTGGCCCCAAAGTTCTTGAGGTATCCCAGCAACGTATTGTCGAGAAAAGTACATTGCAGCAAGCTGGCTTTTCGGTAACACCCTTTGCGGCGATCGAAAAGGATGATGATCTACAAAAAGCAGTTGAAGCGTTAGGTTTGCCTTTAGTGATCAAAACAGTTCAATTCGGGTACGATGGCAAAGGTCAAAAGACTGTGAGGTCGACAGAGGAACTGAACTCGGTTCGTCAATCACTCGGAAACGGTCTGCTTATCGCTGAGAAGATGATCGATTTTCAAGCTGAAGTTTCGATCCTAGTCGCTCGCAATCCTCGAGGCGAAACGACCGTTTATCCGTTGGTCGAAAATGTCCACAGCCATCATATTTTGGACGTATCACGCTGTCCCGTCTCCAGTAATCTACGGGAGGTACAGCAGCAGGCAAAGGATATCGCTTGTGGTGTCGCTGATCATTTAGGGCTGGAAGGACTACTCTGTATTGAGTTCTTTGTGGCCGATGGAAAGTTAATGATCAACGAGATTGCACCTCGCCCGCACAATTCAGGTCACTGGACGATTGAAGGTTGTGTGACGAGTCAGTTTGAACAACAGGTTCGCGCGGTTTGCAATTTGCCTCTTGGCTGTACCGATTTAGTAGCACCTTGTGCAATGGTTAATTTACTTGGAGATCTGTGGAGTAACGGCATCCCAAGGTGGGAGTTGCCATTGATTCAATCCAGGACCTATTTGCATCTTTATGGAAAGTCGGAAGCCAAGCCAGGTCGCAAGATGGGGCATATCACGGCGTTGGATCATTCTGCAGAAGCCGCAGTAGAGCGATTGCGGAACATGCGCACCGCTATGGCTTCGCCTTAGATTCCTGGTGTTACTTTGTCTGAAGTCTATGGCTTCCCAAGTCAGCACTCACTCTGAGTTGCCATGTTAGCCACTGCTAGGCTCTAGATAGCTGCATAGATCGAAGCCGGAGGCCGTTTGATTGGCATAGTTCTCCGGTGGTTTATTGCTTTAAAAAGCATCAACAGCGAAACACGCAACTAGCACTTTAGCTATTTCATACCGACCCCAGTCAGCAATCGGGATTGCAAGTCTGTTATAATTCGAAACGCGATGTATTTAGAAAACATCTTTCGGTTGAATGAGGGTCAGCTTCTAGAGATTGTGGACCTGATCGTATCTCAACAGGTGTCTTGAATTAAGGAGCTATCTATGCGAGCGGAATACCGAATAGCCGTCATTGGCCGAACCGGAAAAGGAGACTATGGGCACGGTCTCGATGTCGCCTGTACTAAGGTCGGGGGAGCTAAGGTAGTCGCCGTTGCTGATGAGAGTCAGCAGGGCTTGGAGGCAGCGAAAAAACGGACGGGTGTTTCGAGCGGCTATTTAAATTATCGCGAGATGCTGGAGAAAGAGAAGCCAGATATCGTTGCCATTTGCCCGCGATGGATCGATCAGCATCAAGAAATGATCTTGGCGGCGGCGGAAGCGGGTTGCCATATCTACATGGAGAAGCCCTTCTGTCCAACGCTCGCGCAGTGCGATCATGTCATTCGCGAATTGGAAATGCGGCATTTACAGTTAGCGATCGCGCACACAGCTTTTTACTCACCGGTTGTAGATCGCGTTTTGGATTTGATTCGCGGTGGAGAGATTGGCGAACTGCTTGAACTGCGAGGTCGTGGCAAGGAAGATCGTCGGGGAGGCGGTGAGGATCTCTGGGTGTTAGGTTCTCATATTTTCGGATTAATGCTACTTGCTTCAGGAAGCCAAGTTGTTTCCTGTGATGCCCAGGTAACGCACCAGGGGAAGCCAGTTAAAAAGGGAGATGTGGTCGATGGGGCCGAGGGACTTGGAAAAATAGCTGGTGACAAAGTTCAAGCTCATTATCGCTTTGCTAATGGAGTTGATGCTTACTTTGCCTCAAAGCGAGATGCTGGGGGAAGCCCGAATCGATTTGCTCTTCAGATTTTGGGAACTAAGGGTGTGATTGAACTGCCGACAGGCTACATGCAAGCGGCACATATCCTGCGTGATCCAACTTGGTCTCCCGGTCGAAGTGGCAAAGCTTGGGAAACGATCACATCGGGAGGTCTTGGCAAGCCTGAACTTCGTCGAGATACGACTTACGAAGACGGGCATGTCGCAGCCATTCGCGACCTCATAGGGTGTATCGAGCAACAACGAACAGCGAAATGCAATCAGGTTGTAGCTTTGCAAATTACGGAAATGATCGTTTCTATCTTTGAGTCGCAGGTCAAAGGTGGTGAGGTAGAGTTACCTCTCGTAAGTCGAATGAATCCTCTCGAAACGTTGTCGTGAGCACATTTTATTCGCGCACAACCGATCGCCGTGTCGCCTGTAGGTATGGCTTTGGTACGTCGTTTGCTCTCAACATAAGACTGTCAAAAGTCGCGTCGAGTTTCTGGGAAAGAAGCCAAAAAGTGAGCGATCGCGACTGGATTGACTTTCTCGCAGTGGTGAATTTTGTCAGTTTGTCAAAACGACTGACCTAAGCGGCAAATTGGATAACGCTCCGAATCCTATAGGGAGTGCTTGTAATGGAAGAAGAACTCAAATTTAAAGATCCGTATTTAGTAGCTGTCTGGCCGGGCATGGGACAGGTGGCACTTACCGCCGGGTACTATCTGATGGCGAAAATGGGGATGCATGAGCTTGCCGAGTTTCCTGCTGAAAGTCTGTTCGATGTGGACTATGTTTCCGTAGAGCATGGCTTGATCAAGAAGCCACAGAGACCCCGAAATCGCTTCTTTGTTTGGGAGAATCCCGACAAGGGAAGGGATCTCATTGTCTTTGTGGGTGAAGTGCAGCCGCCACTTGGGAAATACGAATTCTGCGAGAAACTGCTTGATTTTGCGGAGTCCGTTGGAGTGTCTCAAGTTTTTACTTTTGCGGCTTTATCATCGCAAATAAAGCAAGGGATGGGATGTAAGACATTTGCGGCTGCAACGCAATCCAATTTGATTGATGATTTAGTGATTCAAGGAGTCGATCTTTTTAAAGGTGGTCATATCGGGGGAATGAATGGCATATTATTGGGAGCAGCCGCTGCACGAGATCTGCCTGGTATTTGTCTTCTTGGCGAATTGCCACATGCTTTCACGCAGATTACGTATCCCACTTCTTCATTAGTCGTTCTGGAAACTTTTAAACAAATGACCGGTTTAGAAGTCGATATGGATGAATTGTCGCAACAGGCCAGCGAATTTGATGAGCATCTGCAGCATCTTCTTGAGCAGGCTCACGTGGAATATCGCATCGAAGAAGAGTCTACCCAAGAGTTTGCTGAGGACGAAGTGCAGGAATTGCCATCCACAGGCAGTTTGACTCCAGAGGAGCAAGCAAACGTCGATAAGTTATTTGCGGAAGCAAAAAACGACCGCTCTAAAGCATATGAATTGAAGCGAGAATTAGATCGCCTTCATGTTTTTTCGAGATATGAAAATCAATTCCTAGATCTCTTCCGCAAAGAGAATACCTGATAACAACAAGGATGATCGCCGCGATCATAGCAGCGATCATCTTCATGCTGGATATCCCAAGAAATCTTAGCGCTCGCGAAATGTTGCTTTGTCTAAGAAATAGCATGCAATGAGTTTTGTTCAAACAAAAATCATTGCGATGCCTTGGTTGAATACTAAAGCGACATTGGGGTCAGTCTGTGTGGTTAGCGAATATCACTGAGGTATTGCAACGGGTAGCGCATTGCCAAATCGCTCTGCATCTCGAAACTTCCAGACAACTTTCTTATCGCTCGACACTTCGAGAATCTGTGGTTGCTCTCCACCGTGGCAATTAACGATCCAAGTATTACCGTTGGGAAGTCGATCTACCATAGTGATCCAAGCTAAGCGTATCCCTGGTAGGTCATTTTCTTTAATTTCCCAAACCACTGTTCCCTTCGGATCAACTTCAAGAACTCTGTGGCCATCCCCGGTGCCGATGAGGGTGTTACCATTTTTCAGTCGAATTGCCGAGTAGACTTTTGATCCGACAGGATACTCCCAGGCAATGGAACCATCGCGTCGATACTCTCTTACCAGTCCCTCAGCTTCGTGACTGACCAAGTAATTGCCATCCGTTGTCGGTCGTACAAGACGCGTATCGCGATGAGGATCAGCTTGCTTAACTTTGAGCGGAATCGAGTGAAGTATCTTACCGTCACGTCCTACTTCGAGAATTCGACTCGTTCCACTTTCTGCGATCATTGTCACGCTTTCACTGATTCTCCTAAATGCATGGATTTCGACTTGTTTGCCATCAGCAGTTTTACCCGCATCATATCTCCAAACCTCTTTCCCCGATCCGTCAACTTCAACGACATTGGAAAAGCTTGTTTGCAAAAGCCAGTGACCGTTGTCAAGCGGTTGCGCGTCGTGGATGTCACGGATTGGAATCTGCCACACAATCGAATTGTCTGGGCGAATCAACGCCGCAACTTTTTTCTGGTAGTCCGCGGCAAATAATGAGCGGGCCGATCCAGTTTGTGGTTGTTCAGCTTGAGCGAAATCGACGGAAAACAAACCGCTCACAAACATAAGAAAAGCGATTGCGAGTTTTCGATTTTGGGTTCCAGAAAAGGGATTTAAAGGCATGTTGTTTTCTTTCAAGAGTGACTCAGATCGCAATGCATGGACGGGGCATTTAAGCTGAATAACGTCGGTCAGGACAAAAATTTGTAAGTCGATATTTTAGAAACTGCTTTAGTATTTTGCTATGACCAAGAGGCTTTCTGTCGGATTGACGTCCGATTTGTTTAGATGCCAGCAGAAGTGCCAAGAATTATTGGTTGAAATACCACACGGGGGCATCGAGGGTAGCAGTTCTCGTTAAAATAGGGCTCCGGTAGGCAATGGGAAACGCCTTGCTTTAGGTCCATTCGATTTGAGAGACTGTTGGTCAAAATCCGCAGTATCTCGGAATGATTCATTCGGAGCGTTTTTAAATAGGAATCGCTTTATGCGCGAATTGTCCATCGTCATGTTGCAGATCGTAACCCGTCGAATGATTCGTTCGATATTAATGTTCTTCTTCATTGGATTCGGTTTCAATAGTACGAAAGCGAAGGATGTCTGGGAGTTCCAGCTTCGTTATCGAGTTGAGACCGCCCCTCAGAGTGATCGATTTCATACATTAACCAAGCAAGAACGATGGACGGCTGAGCGGACTGCGGTAATCGTCTGTGACATGTGGGATTCTCATCATTGCTTTCAGTCAGTGCAGAGAGTGAATGAAATTGCTCCAAGAATGAATGAAGTGATCAAGCGATTGAGAAAAGGTGGCGCAATTATCATCCATGCGCCCAGTAGTTGTATGGACTTCTATTCCCAGCACCCTGCGCGGATTCATACCTTAAAAACTCCACCAGCGGCGAATCTTCCTCCAGCGATCGACGAGTGGTGTCGGAAGATGACTCTTGAGGAGAAACTTTCCTTTCCAATCGATGATTCTGATGGAGGTGAGGACGATCAACCGGATGAACACAAAAAATGGGCTGAAGAGTTGGTGCGAAGCGGTCTCAATCCCAAATCGCCCTGGAAAAGACAGACTCCACAGATTGAAATCGATGCGGAAGATTATGTCAGCGACAAAGGGTCAGAGATATGGAGTGTCCTGGAGCATCATGGCATACAGAATGTGTTGATGATGGGCGTCCACACGAACTTTTGTGTTCTTGGTCGTCCTTTTGGCTTAAGAAATTTGGTGCGCAACGGCAAGAACGTTGTATTGGTCCGCGATATGACCGACACAATGTACAATCCGGCGATGCCTCCGAAAGTCAGCCACTTTTCAGGGACGGATTTGGTCGTTGAGTATATCGAACAATGGATTTGCCCAACGATAACCAGCGATCAGATTCTAGGAGGAACATCCTTTCGGTTTCAAAAAGATACACGGCCTCATGTGGCTGTTGTGATGGCAGAACCGGAATACAAGACAGAGGTTTCACTCACCAACTATGCTAAAAGTCGGTTGCTGAAAGAGTATCGCGTATCGTTGGTGTATGGGCGTGACCGTGAGGGAGATTTGCCGGGGCTTGAGTCTCTGGATTCCGCTGATTTACTGCTGCTCAGTGTACGTCGTAGGCCATTACCTAGGGAAGAGATGGAGCGAGTGAAGAAGTTTGTGGCATCGGGCAAGACCGTCCTAGGGATTCGTACTGCAAATCATGCATTTTCGTTGCGCAACGGCCAGCCACCTACCGGAAGAGAGGTATGGGGGCGTTGGGATCAAGATGCTTTTGGAGGTAATTACACCAATCATCATGGCGCAGGACCAAAAGTCGAGTTGCGACAGGCAGGCAACTTGACGAAGGCTGATCAAGCCATTTTAGAAGGCGTCCATGTTGAGCAGTGGAGTGGTAATGGATCCCTTTACCAAGTTAGCCCTCTGTTGCCAGGGACCAAAGTCTTGATTGTTGGCAATATTCCGGATAAACCTCAAGAGCCAATAGCTTGGGTATTTCGTCGTTCGGATGGTGGTAAGAGTTTCTACACTTCGCTTGGCCACATCGATGACTTTACGCAAGAAGGATTCATCCGGCTTCTAAATAACGCCATTGCCTGGGGATTACAGAAGTAATTGCATTCCCCAGAGTCGATGGAGTTCAATCGCTTTGAGCGGGCGGTTTGATTTGCTGAAACTGCCCACAAGCATCTGTGACATGAGCACTGTTCACTGGCTGGTGAGTTACTTTAATGGCATTCCGGGTTCTGCTTTGCCATTGGTG
>JBEGUT010000085.1:0-10514 GCA_041178745.1 Planctomycetota bacterium
GGTTATCTGACTTGCAAATTCCTGGAGATCGACGGCTTGAGTGGCTAGCCAGGTTACATCGATTGGTTTGAAAGAGTCTAATGCTTTTAGCTCGGTGATTGAAGTGCCGAAATCAATCGTGCTCGTGCCATCGTAAGACCAAGGTAGCGGATCGCTACGTTGGATCGGATTTAGTTTGCTAGTGGCCTTTACTTTGCTGGTATCGATCGTGACTTGCTGGGTTCCCAATCCTTCCGAGAAAGTGATTTTCCATTGCATCCTGTGCTTCGAACTGTCTCGATTCACTTTAACCCTGCCATCGAGATAGGATTGTGGATTTGTTCCTCCCGGTGGTGGGTCGAACTTCAGACTTTCCAGTGCGTCTTGAACTTCCTCTTCCTTCGCGTTGTAATCCAGAGGTATGGTCGTCTGGCCTGCATAGGTGAGCGTAAATGTTCCACTCGTAATCTCGCCGTTGTCCCCGGCGTCAAAGCCAACATATTGAACGATTTCCGCGTCTTGATTGTCTGTCCTACCGCCAACGGTCGACGCATCGAAGGCGAGAGCACCTCCCCCCAATCCTTGAGAGCTGTAGGCGATCTCGGTGTTGTTGAAGAGTCCTGCTTGCCCGTCGCTTGAGTCAGGTCTTCTAGTCCACGTATTGTGAGTCACAACGTCGACTGCTCCTGCGGACGTTAGCGTATTATTCCCGCTAAACGACACCGCGGCGATTGGCTGAAAATCGTTGAAGACCCGGGAGCCAGATCCTCCAACGAAGTAGGTGATGGCGAATGTATAGGCGTAGGTGTCATACTCCATATTGTTGGTTGCACGAAGCGACATCGTTCCCGATGAATTCGTACTCGAAGCCAGAGTGGTATCATCAATCGTCAACGTGCTATTCGGTCTAACCGTATTGAATGCTTTCGTGTAATCCAATCCATCAATCGACGCTGAGGCAGTTACCGCTCGAGAGTAATTAAGTCCCCGATCGGTTTGCGCAAGCAATTGGAGATCCCCTCCGTAGGTCAAGTTGAGTTGTGTGGTTTGTGTAGATATCGTGGGTGAATAAGTCGCGTGCGCATGGAAGAAGCCGAGTGCCGCAATGGCCCAGGTGCCGGAATGATTGTCACCTTGTGGCTTCGCACTGGCACTCGAAGAAGCTTTCGTTGAACTAGTCGCCAAGAGAGTCACATCACTGGCGGCGTTCACCGTGGTTGTGCCCGATGGAGGAACGAGCGTTGCCGCAGAGTTCGTAACGCTGATATCACCACCTGCCCAGGCCACGATTTGCTCGTCATAAGTCAATCGGTGACCATCACCGGAAATGGCCAGGGCCCCGCCACCGAGCGACCAACCATGAGCGTCGAGGTCATGACTTCCCAACGCTTGTACCGTCAAGTGGTTAACGTTCAAGGTTCCCACGGTTCCAAGGACGGCCCCTACGATCCCATGCTTATCCGCCTCCGCAATGAAATCTCCGATCGCCGCGAGGCCAGCAACACCCCCAAAAATACCCGCGTGAACAGACTCCTGGCCGGTTGCCATCACGCTCAAGTCACTGCGATAGGTATCATTTGTGGGTTTTATCTGGGAGCCATTTCCCACCTCGGCGATGACGATGGGTTGGCTGTAGATGAAGGAGTGACCTCCAGCGACAGCACCGCCTAACGCGATCGCGATCGAGGTCACCCATACTTTTGTTTCCATATACCGGCTATCGGAGGCACTGACCTCGATCGAGCTGCCACTGGTTTCCGAGCCGATAGAAACCGTGGAGTTTTCGATTTGTGCGACTACGAAGTCATCGTTGGTGATTTGCCCAAAAGAGAGCCCGATAGAAGCTCCATAGCTCGCGCCCACGCCAGCAATATCGCCAACGGTAGCGTAGACCTTCCGATCTTTGACAGAGTCCTTGGCATTGACTCCCAGGATTTCCGCGTGAACCGTGACGCCCGGTTTTGAGCCTGACGAGCCAGACCCAGTTACCGTCAAACTCGCGACATCGTTGACGCCCGCCCGAACTATATTGGCCAAATGGATCTTTGCATCAGCGCCCGATCCTGCAATCGCCACGCTGCCGCTGCCTGCAACAGCTACGGCGGTGGTCGTATTTTTGATCGTCTGACCAGAGAGTGCCTCGATCGTCAGGCAGCCACCGACCGTGATAACGGAACTGTCGAATGTTTGTGGCTTTTTGTAGGTATTCGGGGTTGGCTTTTCGTTCTTGTCATCCGATCTGCTGGCTCGATCGGTCATAGGTTTCGTTCCAATCCATGCCAGCACATTGTTGCGAACCCTGACGATATTGAACACCTCGCCAAACGCAAGTCCCACTGCCCCTGTGCCAATCGATAAAGTCCCCGAGCCGCTGCCGGTTTTCAAGAACGAGTCATCTTCTGCGTTAAGTACAAGGTCGGCAGTGGTTGTAAAATTGGAGTTTGATATTCCCGCATTCGCCGAATCGTACTGATTCAGGTGCACATCCGCCCCCGAGTCACCAACTGCAACGGAGGTACTGGCAGAAATGGCAACTCCGAAAGCGATGTTCTCGATGAACGGCGCCAGTTTGGCAGAGACAGTTGCATTGCGAGCATTGACGGTAGCTCCATCCACCAAGGCTTCCGTACGGTTGAAGGAATTGTATTGGTTGACAGCGCCACCAAAAGCGATACCAACACTTCCTGAAAACGTAATTGCAGCCGAAACGCCACCGGAGTCCGTGTGCGCGGTGATTTGATTGATTGCTTGTACCGTCAGGTCGGTGGCGTACCCGTTCGCTTGCAGAATGCTTGCCGAATCCGTTACCTGTGCGATCGTAGCGATTCGTGTCTTGGTAGAAAGAAAAGACCCTTGGGCAGAAATGCTCACCGGCGCCTTGCCAATTTGCGCCCCGCCTGCAATAGCCAAAGACCGGATGTTGTAACGAGTTTTGCTGGAGTCACTCAGCTCGGATTCGGACTGATCTGGAACATACGAAAGAGTAGCTTCATTCAAGTCTCCAGTAAGCGCATAGACATCGACGGTGTCGTAGGCCTTGATCGTCGAATTGCTTATTTGTGCAAGAGTTTGATAGTTATCACTGGAGTCGTCTGGTTCCTCTTTTTTATGTCCGATTCGCGTCGTGATAACGGCAGCACCTACCCCGACTTGGGCAGATCCACCAGTTGAAACACCTAGGGAAAAATACCCGGCAAAGGATTCGAGAATCGGCGCCAGCGTTGCAGACACCAGCATCGTTGTGCCTGGGTTTGGGTTGGTATTCGTAAGGTTGCTACCGTTGATTTGCGCCGTCGTGTTCGGAAACAGTAGATTGGTGGTCCACATGCCACCGACTTCAACGACGATTCCCTCAGTCACCGCGATCTGGACGCCAAAGCTATTGGCAGTGCTGGTCGTAAAGTCTTCGGCGATGACCTGTGTGTCGCCCAGGATTTGAGTGATATTTGGGCAATCCACGATTTCAGCCGTCGTCGTGTTGTTGGTATCGTTCCACACTGCACTCATCCCGACTCCGACAACAGTACCTCCTTCGAAAGGAGCCAGAGAAACCTGTGCCGTACCTGCCAAACCATAAATGTGATCATTGGCGAACGCCTTGATCTCAAGGTCGAAGATGTTGGTGAGGGTCGAATTCCGTAGGCTGGCAACCGTCGTATTGGAAATGCTGTTGATCACCACCGATCCGGCGACTTGTACGTCTAATCCACTCGGACTATCCAATTGAAAACCCGCGGCGCCGCTGCCGATTTTCTTGTTGTTCACTGCCTCCAGTCGCAAGGCCATACCGTCGACCGAGGTACCGTCGATCACGGACTGAACATCCGATTCGACCACAGCCAAGGCAACGGAACCGGCAAATCCCCAGTCTATTTTCTTTTGTGTGTTATCACGTGACCACTGTAGTGTAAAATTGCCGGCGCCAGGATTCACAGTTGTCGAATTCCCGCTGGTGACACTTAGCGTCTGGCCCTCCGTTGCTTCGACCGCGTGTTGCGACTCTATTTTTCCGTCCAGATTGACGTAACCATAAACCTGATCGGATACAAATGCCCCCGAGAAATCGCCTGAGATAAAGAAACCCCATTTCCCTTTCGTATCAGATTGGCCGTTAGCTGCGCCTTCAGGGGCTGCGGCAATATGATCATACGACCTTGCGTTTTGTAAATTATCTAAACGAATTCCATCATCGTTGCTCAATCCTTCAGAAATGGACACCAGATCCAGTATTTCCAACTCCAACTTGGCAATGTCACTATTATCAGACCCGAAATTCGGATCCGGCTTCGAAGAATCTCGATATCCTTTCGAGCGAACCGCTCCCGCTCCGACTAAAGATAGCGGGACAATGGTTCCGCCACTGTGGGATTCTACTGTAATGGAACCATCGCTTTGCAACGATGATCCTGAACTCTGACCCGACTCAGCACTGGTTCGGTACGGATCCATGTAGTATTTCTTGGTATCGTCCTGCTGATGGTTGTACTGTGAGCCGATCGACGCCTGCACATCGCGAGTCAGTTCGACGACCGATCCGCTGAGTCCAATACCTTTGCTTTGTCCGATCATGATCGAGCCGGTGATCGCCCAGCCGAAGCTTAAGTCGGTCGCTTTCACATCGACATCCCCATCGGAGTCATCGATTGGTAGAACATACAGCGGCACGTTGCGCGAAATCATCTTCGCATACGTTTTCTGTCGACGGTCATCGGGTTTGACCGTTGCATGTGGTTCTCCCATCGCCACATAAGCGACACTCCCCTCGATACCCCAACCCGAGCTATTGGCTGCTGCCTGAGCGACATTGACAATTCCGTTGCGAGTATCCGCCCACAGATTCAAGCCTCCTGCACCGTAGTACACGGTTGTATTGGCGTGTGTCGGTATGTGGCCATCGGGATCAGCACCACCGAGCAGCGCCTGCGTCAGTCCATCCATCGTGAACAGAGCGACCGAACCGCCAAACGCATTTTTTGTGGAGCTGCGGAATCCAAGCCAATCATCAAGTCGTCCAGAGTCGGTCCATTTCGAACTGGCCTTCTCGCCTAGTTGTGCCTTGGAATGGATCAGATAGGGGATCGACAAATAGAGTTGTCCAGCTAAAAGCCACTGCCGAACTTCGGTCTTAGCGACGATGTCAACGAAATTCTCCGCTGGGGAAAGCGTTATCGAGCTAGGGTTTCGGGAGGATGTGTCTGAATTATAAACGTCGAACGTATTACTCGCGTCGTTGATTTGGGCTCCATCAGCGATCTGGGCGAGATTGTTGTTGTGAACGACCTCAAAAGCAAACGTGCCCGTTATAAGTACGTCACCTTTGTCCTTGCTTCCAGGCACACCGACATTAGCCAGCGTATTGAAAAATCCTTCGGGTAGGCCCACGTTCCCCACTACAGAATCCTGAATTAAATCCCACAATGATCCAATATCACTATTCCAATCAAAGCCGTCATTGAAACCAGCACGCTCAGGCGCCTTGTATTTAATATGCGATTCGACATCGACTCCGTATCCTCCAGTCACAATCGCATCGGAGGAGACAACCGCTTGACTCGTATTCCAAATATCAGAATAGGCAATGGCGATTGCAACGCCCTTGCTACCGTCCTTGGTGTTCGTTTTCAAAAGCCCTGCGTTCGACTGTGTATTCACCGATTGAGTGATCTCACTGGTAATTGTTACCGTGTCACTCGCTCCTAACTTCGCACTGGGACTAACATCCACCTCGACATGGTTGGAAACCCATTGCCCACCGATGGCCCACACCGACTCAAAATCGTTCCCTTCGTCTTTATTAGTTCCCAATTTTTCCTTTATACTTTTCTCAATTTCACTCATTCCATGTTCATTATGCTTTTGCTGCCACCCGCCATGTACGAAATAGGCAAGCAAGGGGAAACCACCGAGGTTTGCGTCCGAAATCACGCGAGTTGAGGATTCCAATTCGGCTTTGATCGTGATGCCATCGGCATCTTCCGACTCTGTCTTGTGTGTCAACATTACAGGGCCGCCACCGAACGATGCTGATCGCGCAGGCGCCATCGGCAAGTAGGGACGCATCTCAATCAAGACAGGCGATGCGGCATTGCCATCAGCAGCAGTGGCTGCTAATTGCAAAGAGATCTCTTCGGGATCGATGCCTTGTTGCCCGACAACGGCGTAGTACGTCCGGCCATCGATCATCCCCAATCCGGACATGCTCCAACTGTCGTGGAACACCAGAGCATCACCTGTCTTGATCGGTTGCGAACCAGTCACCAACACCCAAGGGTCAGCTTGCGTCCCTGATCCGCTCACCTGCGATGTTATTCCCGACAAGTTTCGCAGGGCTGCGTTTAGGTCTTCTGCGCTTACGTCATAACTCAACGCACCGGTCGTTGCATCATGTCCAGCAGCATGCAGCGTTAACTTAAACGTTCCTCCATTCGTATGCTCCATCCATACGCGATAGACCGTGGTCATCTTCTCGCTAAACAACATGTTGGCATTTCTTCCACTCTCCCGTAACAAACTGCTATTCACTGTTACGGAATCGAGCGTCACACCGGATACCAACCAGGGTGAACTGAGCGTGCCCAAACCGGACACATGAACGCTAACCCCTGGCAGGGCATTGAGCGCCGCAGCGACGGCCGTAGGCGATGCGTTGTAGGCGAGAGCGGATGTGGTAGCGATTGTGCCATCTGGTTGTTGGACCGTCATCGTGAACGTGCCGCTGGCTGCGAACGAAAACATTTCAAACGCGCCAGCCGGAACCGCTTCAAATTGCACTCCGGCATCGCCACTTCCGTCGCTCGTCAATTGGCTGCTATCGGCTGCGACCACCGGCGCAACTTCTGGCAGCCTTATCGTAATCGAGCCATTATCCAGGTCGGCACCCGTGACCAGATACTTCGTGCCGCTGGTATCCTCCAGATATTGACCATAAGAGAATCGCGTCTGACGCGCGCTGGTCATCTGCATGTTGGTTTGTTTTTCGCCGTCGAGTAGTTTAGTACTTTCGATAACGACCTGCGAAGGCTTGAGGCCATGGATAGTCCAAGGAGATTGTAGGCTACCCGATCCTTCGACCGTAACGCTTACACCGGAAAGGTTCAAAGCTGAAATTGCCGCTTCAAGCTGCGCAGCCGTGCTATTCCAGGGGAGGTTCCCGGTGACACCCTCGCTGCCAGTGGAGTTGGTAACACGGAGCGTAAATGTCCCGCCATCCGCACTGGAGCCCATGACGATATTCGGAGACGCCTGCGCGATATGCAAACTGACGGGCACCCCACTTTGTGTCAAGCTGCTTGCCGCCGTGGTCACCGCATCCGCATTCAAACCCTCGATGACCCAAGGGCTTGAATCCTGTCCAGATCCTGTGACCTGAACCGATACACCGGTAAGAGCCAGGGCATTGATCGCGTTTTCAATATCAGTGGCTGATGCATTCCACGCGATTGACGCAGTGGTTTTTTGGCTTCCATTGGGCGCAGTGAGTTTTAGTGCAAAGCTGCCGCTGTTGGCACTGCTGCTAATCTCCACTGCGTTCATCAGCGTCAGAATGTATTGCGGCACCGCCGGATTGTAGTTGCTGTTGTTGACGTTGTAGACGTAGTACATGCAGCCGTCATTTAATCCACCCATCGGCTTCCCAGGCGCCGCATGATAGGTCACACGCAAGTTGTCAACTAAGCGAGGATCAGCTGCAAAAACGAGTCCCACTCCAGATTCAAAATTGCCGATCGGGATATCGACGGCGACAGTTGCGACCAGCAGCGCACTGAAAGAGTGAATAGAGAGACTCGCTTGAGTACCGATTGCAATATGGCCATTTCCCTCGTAGGACGGCTGCAATCCCATTTCGGCTCGCAGGATTGCATTGACGATCTCTACTGCCTGCGCTTCGGCCGAGGTGGCATTCAATTTGACAGCTACCGTTCCCTCGGGCCAATTACCAGAAAGATATCCACTCGAAGTAAACACAAAAGTTTTCGTGGTACTGCCGAGCGTGATGGAAAACGTTTGGTTCTCGACGAGTCCGTTGGGCTTCCCATCGGAGGTCAAAGGGATCTGCAAACCTTGGAAGGTCGCAGTCAAATGTGCAAGGGCTTCTTGAATCGACGGATCTGCCGCCTCGGCCTGCGCAGGGCTGATCGCTAGTTGAATCACACCGTCATTAGTCGGATCAACGATCGCCCAATAAGCTTTGCCATCTTGGAGCGATGCCGAAGACTCCTGCAAGCCGTCATGGAAGAACAGCTTTTGCCCCTGCAACACCGGGATCGACGGGGGAACAGAAGTGACGGTCTCGTCCGAGGAACTGAGCTGTTGCGTGCGGAGATCAACTTGACCGTTTTGATTGTTGATGTCGCTGATCGGATAACGCAGGCCCGACTCCGTTTGCAGATAGGCGCCTCCATAAATTGCCAGCGGAGTATTCGCCTGGTCGAGCAATTGAACCGTGAGGGGATATGCTTTGGATTTCGACTCGATGATCTTGATTCGATAATTCGCGTTATTTGTCAGCGGTACCAATGTACCGCTCGTATCAGTGAATCCCAAAAACCGCCCAGCACTCTCACTAAACGTCACTTCATCGCCATCTTGAAAGAGCGGAGTGACATCATCGGGTCCCTTGTCAAAGGCGAACATGATCAGCGAACGCTGATCCTTGTCCGCTGCAGTTTGCGTTACGGGAACTGTTTGCCCAGTACGGATGTTGGTAAGCGTAGGGTAGGATTTACCGAAGGAAAGATAGTTGTTTTGATACGCATCGTTGGCCGTGGCGGCAAATCTCAGATCGTAAGTAGGGTTACTTCCTGAATTCTGCGCCACGATGACGTAATAGGTAACGCCTCGCACCAGTCCCGGAATCGTCCCAAAATGGTGGCTGGTGATTTGAACCGGATCACCTGTTTTTAGCTCGGCTACGCCAGAAAGTGTGAGCTTGCTGTTAGCGATATCGGCAACAAAACTGGGGTTGAACGACAAATTAGCCGGCGTAGGTGGCTTAAGTGACGGAGTCTTGATCGAAGTGACTTGGCCATCGACTTGAACCGAGACATTCGTCGCCGGGGAAGTCTCCGGATTGCAGCCGTTATCGGTATGGAAGATGCCACAACCATCCAGGATCGCTGGCGCAATTCCGGCAACCCCATCTCGATACACCGCTGCTGCCGAACTGGTGCTATTGTCATTGGTGGCCGTCGCCCCGATCGTGACATTGCCGTTGTTGGTACTGATCAACGAGTCTTTATCGACGATGATGGTGGATGTGGTTTTTTGTTCGCTCCAGGCCAAAGATACCGAGATGCCATTAGGGTGAGTCGAACTGAGTCCGATGTTCTTCAGTGCCTTAACATCTAATTCAATGGCATTGTCGACATGGGTGGTAACGGTTATGTCACTGGTCGAGGAGACGATAGCATTGTGCAGATCTATCGATGCTGTAGCGTCTGTAATAAACAACCCCGCCGCGATCGCCCAACGGGACTTTAAATCATATTCTTCCCCCACGATTTGAACAAGGAATTCTTGGCCTGTACTGAAACTACCGTTTGCAATTGCCTTCCCAATCGCATTGGCTTCGGCATCCGAAGTAATCGTGACTTCACTTCCAATTATTTTCGTAGACTTGTCCGATGTCGTGCCTTGCGTCCCGACAGTAATCGTTGATTCTGGTTTCCATATTTGTAAGGTTAAAGGCAGCGACAAAAGATCGGGCACTTCATATTTTTCTTGCAGGAGCGCACTCACTTTGTGCAACGCTGAGTTAACAAAGTTGGCCCACTCTTTATCCTCCAGTACTCTTGGATTTCCGCTCTCAGCAGAAATTTCGACTGATTCTCCCTGAATTAGCACCGAATCACCTATGGTAATACTTGCATTCAGGGTCGAGGCGAGCAGATCTTCAAGCTGATTCAGAATATTGATGCCGAGGGTATCAATATTCTTCTTGGCTTCGATAGTAATAGTGCCACTGGAAACAATCTGTACGCCATCATGAATGGTGATCGATTTTCCGTTTAGCTTTATATCGCTGTGAATTCCTGAGATACCTGCGGCAATGGTAACTTCGTCATTGCCGCTTCCAACTTGGTAAACTCCATCTTTGAGGTGATTCTCCCAGTCAGACGTAGAATAAATGTTGATCTGCGCGAGAAGGTTGCGTGTTTCCAGTCCTTCGATGACCAGCTTTCGAAGCTTACGTCGAGCCATTTGACTCTTGCGGTATTGTTGCCTTTGCTTACGACTTCCATGTTCATTGGCCAAAAGACATTTCAGCGACACCATGAGAGCAAGATCCTAACTCGTTGCCGAAGAAAAGAGGTAGATGCGGTAGGCAAAAGGCTTTTTTGGCTCAGCCTTTAGCCTATCCATTGTCGCCGCTGTAGCTGCCCCAAGAAATAGGAATAGCCGCTTTTTTGGGCTTCTTTTAAGGCTGAACCCTCGAAAATGTCTAAGTAGGAGTCAAGAGTTGGCAAGCGGAACGGGCCACGAGAAGGGTCTACTTAGGTTCCCGCTTTCTCATCCTTAAAAGATAGCTTGTTGTG
>JBEGUT010000086.1:0-10407 GCA_041178745.1 Planctomycetota bacterium
TGTTCGACACCTCCAAGATTCAACTTTGTGAAGCGATCTTTCCAAGAATGAATCCAATGAGGAGCAACCAAAGCCGCAAAAACAAATACCGCTGTGATGAGCTTCAAATCGTTCGGATTCAAACCACAGCGGAGAGCGATTGCAATCAACATTCGAAAAAGCACTGAACCAACAACGGCTGCAGCGATCAACACGCCAAAACGAGAGGAGCCGACAAGGGATTCTCCAATAATTACGCTGGCTAATCCCCAAACCACCATGCCGATCCCCATCTGAACATCTGCAAATTCCTGAAACTGAACAAGCAATGAACCGGATAGGGCAATTAAACCATTCCCAAGGGCGAGCCCCAGAATCAATAATCGCTTGTCGCTGGCACCTAAGGCTCGAATCATTTGCGAGTTATCGCCAGCGGCACGCATTGCTGCCCCCAGGTTCGTCTGTAAAAACAAAAACAGCATCGAACTGACTAAAAGTACCAGTAAAGAGAAGAAAAGAAGATTGGCTAGATCTTGGGTTCCCACAGTCCAACCAAGAATCTTGTAGCGATCTACATCTCCCATGATCCATTTAAATATCTCCGCCCAGGTTTTCGAGAGCGTAGGAGAATCGCTAAGTGGTAGATTGCTTCGACCGAGAACTCGTAGATTGATTGAATACAAAGCGGTCGTCACTAAAATTCCACTTAGCAACCCATGGATTTTAAACCTTGTATGTAGTACTCCTGTTGTTGCTCCAGCCAGCATACCTGCTAGAAAACCGCTAAACGTCGACATCAAGGGACTCCAGCCTGCAACAATCATTGCCGCTGCCACGGCTCCACCAAATGCAAATGAACCGTCCGCAGTAATATCTGGAAAATTAAAAACTCGAAAGCTTATGTAGACTCCGAGAGCCAGCAAAGCGAATACGAGTCCGAAATTCAACGCGCTAATCAAGAGCAACATCGGCAACAAAGCCTCCTAAACAGGTTGAATCTATGGATTCGATTATTCTGCAGTAAAGTAACTGGAATACTGTCTTAATCATCAGCCGCAACCTGGGAAATAACTGATTCATCAATTCGTTACGACATCTGGCCTTAAGTGTTTGTGATAGGCCCAAGCCAGCAGGCTCCCCGCATGATTTCCGTTTGGCCAACTCCTTCCAGTGGACGATCGTCAGAAAGCAAATGTAACACGCTTCGCGGTGAATCCGTTGCGAACAGATCGTGTACTGTTTCTTTCAAGTGCAACATCCCTTTGGCCAATGGACGATAAAGGAACAGGGCTGCATGAAAGTGCCCTTGTACAGAACTGCCTTCACAGAGGGGACGCAAGAACGGCTTGTCGCTTTCTTTGGGTGCCTTGGAAGCAATTCCAACAATCACTGCGATCTTACGATCTTCGCTTTGCTCGGTGGTGAACGACAACCAATCGCGAATTTGAGGGAAGGACCATGGATCAACCCCACTAGCATCGGTAGGAGATTGAATTAAGGAAGCTCCAACGACGGAAGCCGCTTCTACAATCATAGTGATCGCGGCCGCTTGCCAGTCAAACCTCTCGAATAAAAGATGAATGAAATCGGAGAATCTCAGGGTTCCACGTTCGCTTCTACCAGCTTCGACTCTCATCAAGCAGGAATAGTCGCCTTGTCCAATGGCCCCGTAAATCAATTCCAATTCTGGAACCATATCACCCTGAGCAACCTGAAAGTCCGGTAATCGACTACCATCGGTAGCTTGCTCGACCGCTATTCCTGCTACAGCTAACGACTCACCAAATCTTCCTCGCTCTTTCTTATCGAGCGTATTGGCTTGTACATTCTCAAAAGCTCCCAGGCCGAGGCAAAAACGTTTACCCTCTAATCTCACTGTCCGCGCATTAGTAGCTTCGATCTGTCCAGTCGAAAATAGCTGAGGGTTGCCGAACCATTCGCAGCTGATGGGTTCAGTGGCACTCAGCGGATACGCTTCAAATCGTGCGCCATTTTTTTCGAATTCAGTGTTGTGGTTGTGATGGCCGGGGGGAGAGGTACTGTTAGATCCCTCAAAGAGAAGGCGGTCAACTCGCATGAGTTGCAGTACCGATCGTACGTTTTCATTAGGATTGCTAACCCGTAAAGTTCCACTAACACTTGCTAGTCGCTTTCGATAGCTAAGTAAAACGCTAACTCCGGCAGAGCTGATGTAGAGCACTTTACTCAAATCGATTTCGATTTGATGCTCCCCTGCTTGAATGGCCGTTTCAATTGCCGAACCAACATACTCGGACCAACTCGCGTCGAGTCGCCCTTCAAGTTCCAGCAAGTATTTATTACCAACACGTTTTGATTGAATTAGCATGATGTTCGTGCCAGCTCTCTTTTCACTTGATTGGGATTGATCACGACGCTACTTGGAAGGGAGAAGATGGTCGGGGATTTTCGATTCCGATGCGGTTATCCATCCGTTAGCTCGCTGCCGAATTGATGGGGTTAGTACCCAGCGTTCCCGTAACTTTGGCAACGTGGTTTCGTTGTAAAGAAGAATTTCGTCCGTTATGTTTTCAACAGGTATAGTAGCTGGGTCTTTGCCCTCCAAAACATCAGCTGCCATATTTCCAAGAGTTCGTCCGATACTTACATAGTCGGCTCCGAGATCTAAAGTTCCCCCTTGCATGACGGATGATGGAAGCGAGCTAAACACAGGTATTCCGGCGTTGGTCGCAGCACGTATGACCACCGTAGTCGCCGCTGATACGGTGATATCTCCGCTGATCCAAATCGCATCGACTCCCCTTGAAATGACAGAATTGACTGATTCCTGTACCCCTGCAGAGTTCTCAACACTTCCTTCTACCAATTCAAGTGACATCTTCTTACAAATGTCCCTCGCCAATTTCGTTTGAGCGAATGAGTTGGATTCGGCAGGATTCCACACAAGACCAATCCGCTTCGTTTCCGATCGCATTTCTTTGATTCGATTAAAAAGAGATTCGATCGGCTGCATGCTACCAAAGCCCGTCATGTAAGGTGGATGCTTGCTGTGATCGGTTGGATCTATCCCAACTCCAGCGGCATAAGGATCGGTCACGAGGCCAAATACGTGAGGAACTTGATTTGCTGATTTATTGGCACTGGCAACCGTTTGCAATGAGGGAGTACTGATGGTAATAACCATATCGAATGAACCGGCAACGACATCTTTAGCTATGGCGTTTGCCGTTCCGATGTCACCTTCGGCATTGAAAATCTTGATCGTCACCGTTGAACCATCTCGAAAGCCTCGTTTTTCAAATTGTTCCAGCAATCCTATACGGCCGTCCTCAATAGCCTTGATCGAGGCATGCTGAACGACGGCAATTCTTGGCACCGAACGCTTGCCGGTATTGGTACCGGTATTTCGAGACGGTAAATCCAGGGCTAATAGGATGAACGCTGCTACGAGTAGTAGAAAGAAGCCAAGTTTAAGTTTCCTTAGGCCTTCCAAAAGTGCGGGCAACATGTAAGGGTGCATCCATAAGAATCGACACTTCTCTGCGGTAGCACAGGCTACTGCAAGATTGAATCGAGAAGCATTCTAGCAAACAAACGAAATATCGCACCAGAGGCCGCTCGCATGAGCTTGGTGCTATCTTTACAGCCTCGCCTGCGAATTTCACACTGAAGCGAGAAAGGTTGGAGGATCTGGATAGCGATAGTTGAAGTTGTCGTAACGCTTCGAGACATTACTCCAATGTCGTCAACTTAGGCAGCGTTTCGTTTATAGAAGATCTAAACGAATTTAGACTTCGTCAGTAGACTACTACGGCGAAAAGACTACTTTTTTCTTTTGATACTCCCGGATGAACGGAATTCACGACGATATCCGTTGAAAGTATTCCCACAACGCGAGCTATTCGTAAATCGCGTTAATGTATCGAGCAAAGTTCCCTTTCTTGATAAAGAATCGCTATGAATAACAACGACTGCAGTAGACCTTGGGTGGTGCGAGCGAATTACCACAGCGAACACCAGCCTACTTGGGAACATTTAAAACAAGTTATCGTAGCACCTCAGCATGATCCGTTGTCAGGGATGGATTTCACGGCAAATGTTGCGTTCGTCGAAGACAAGTTGTTTGCTGATCAAACCAGTACGAATCTTGTTCGCGTTTTGCCGGATGGCTACCAGGGCTTCTTCGTTTTTGTCGTCGATGAAGTGACGATGATCAGCGAACAACATCCCTTGTTAGTGATTGGCTTTTCACCTCAAGGAGATAATTCACAAGACTTTGATCGCAGGCCCAGTCAAACACCGGAGGGTGAAATCAGATCCTTCCGGGCGATCCCTTCAACAGTGCAGTCCATCGAGAATAATCTGTCGATTGCAAACATGGATTTTGAAGACTTCGCTCAATCGGTTGATCCAGATGGAATCTTCAGAGGTTTCAGCAGCTAGTGAAGAAAACCTATAAGAGAATTAGCGACAATCGTAGGCTGAAGTAAGGTGATTGTAACAAATAAGTGGTTCCGAAGGGCTTTTACTCTTTCGAACCACTCTGCTCATTTTCCATCACACTCATAGTGACACGGAAGCTATTCACTCCGTCCCGGAAGGAAGCAGTCAAGTTGCATCGGCAGCCGAACGACATTCTGCGGGACCCGTGTACCAGAAACCGCTACCAATAACGCGATCATATGGTTCTTTCGGATCAATTGTCGATGTGGGTTCTCGGCAAGGATCGATTACCGCTTCTTTTGGGTGAGCAGCATACCGCTCCGAAATCCATTCGGCGACTTCTCCATGCATATCATAAAAACCCCAAGCGTTTGGTTTCTTTAGTCCAACGGGAAGCATCGTACAACCTGCTGTCTCCAAGGCGTCAGCATAGTCGCGAGGATAATAAATCAAATTGTCGATTCGCGAGGTCCTCGTCTTGGATCTTGCTAACGATCTTTTCCTTTGAATTGTCCAAATCGTAGATTAGGATTGAGAAAACTGGAGTTCGCGCCACGATGGATACATCCTGCTAACAATCAGCCTTCGTATTTCGCTAGACATTGACGCTGTGCTACCGCGATGCCAGGGATGATCAGCGTTAGGAATAATGCTCAATGAAATCTCGTGTATTTCTCGTAGTTGCCCTGTTTTCCGTTCTTGTTTCAATCGTGATTTGCGTTCGTGCAAATAGAGGCCTTGCGGACGACTTACCCCCGAATCATCTTCGGAGAGTCGTGAATACAGATCAGGGGAATCGCGAATATGTCATTTACGTTCCCGCGTCCTGTGATCTATCCAAGCCAGTTCCTTTGGTCATCATGCTTCATGGTTTTGGAGGAACGGGGCTTAATGCAGCGCAGGAAACGGGCTGGTCAGCGAAGGCCGATCAGGAGTCGTTCATTATCGTCTATCCCGAAGCAAGTCGCCCTAATCCACTGAAGCCGCAAAGCTTTCGTAAAAATCCTCAGTCGTGGAATGATGGATCGGGGCGGTTCCATGCTGCTGAGAAAAAGATTGATGATGTACAATTCATAGCCGCAATGCTTGATCAGATTTCTGTGGAATACAAACTCGACTCGGAGCGAATCTTTGTAACTGGGTTTTCTAATGGAGCATCCATGGCATTTCGACTTGGTGCAGAGCTTTCTCAGCGCATAGCAGTCATTGCCCCTGTCGCTGGAACCTGTTGGATTGAAAAGCCCGAACCACAGCGAGCTATTTCGCTCTGCTATATTACAGGTTTGGCCGATTCATTAAATCCGATCGAAGGGGGCTTTCCGAAACTTGCCCTCGGAGGAAAAGAGCAGGGGGGCGCGGCTAAGCCACCCGTCCAGAGCTTCATTGATTCATGGGTCAAGTCGCTCGGTTGCTCTGAACTGCCACGGATGGACGAGACAATCAGCGAAGTTCGTAAAGTACTTTATGGAGAGGGCCGGGCAAATTCTGAGGTAATGTTTATCACGGTGGAAGGCCTTGGCCATCATTGGCCGGGTGGAGTGAGTCAGGCTCCCAATTTCCTTGTTGGAAAACCGAGTGACAAATTGAAGGCAACTGATGTTCTTTGGGAGTTCTTTAAAGCGCATCCTGCCTCCAGTAAATAGATTTACTACAGAACTGCCTAAGCGATCTAATTTCAAGTCCAACTTGCAAGACACTCTACTTGGTCAGATCTCCTGTAGAAGGCTTCTTATCTTAGGCTGTGAATGCTCTTTCCTAGCCATGCGGTTCTCTATTGCTGATGGCAAAAGGATTCTGAACCGATGCGGTGTCGAAGGTAGTGCAAGCCGTTTTTGAGTGTTGATGAACCGGCTGCCTTTGAATATAACCACCGGATATTAATGGAAGCTGGTTCTTAGATATCTCGAGGAGTCGCACACCGGAAGACACCATGAAGAGTTGGCGATCAAGTGCAATCCAATTGACGCTGTTGTTGACGACTTCAGTTTTTGCAATCCTCGGATTTGGCTTCCTGCTGACTTCAGCAGGAATTTACCTTGGTTCGATTGAAGTGTTTGGTAGATTACTCGAGTCTGACAAGGAGTTGATCCGTCTCGATTCAACTAACAGAATGATCGCAGGATTCGCTTCTCTTGTCGTATCCTGCTTTCTCTTTAGTCTTGCGTTGCTGAGGCCGCGCGCTGTCTAAAGCCAAAGTATGATTTGGAGAGCAATTCCGTGATAAGTTGTTGCGACTTGAGTTTCGAGGACCGTCGCATTTTTCCGTCAAGTTCAAATTCGCAGGTGATGACCGGTTCGAATAGACAGTTATCCGACGAGCCTATTTCTCTGATTTCACTAGACTCCCGAATTCCTGAGTGGATGGCCAGCGATGGGGTGCTTTTCCTTTGAGATAACTTCGGCAACAGCGTATCAAAAAGAACGTGCCGTACACTGCAGAACCAATAGGTATTAGCGGAAAAAAGATTGAAAGGACAGCCTCCATGATTTGCTTGAAATCGTTCGGCAACCTCTAGCAAGTAGGATGGGGCTAGTAGCAAGGATACCTTTTGGGAATGCTGAAATTCTCTCAGAAACTTAGCTCGTAACCAGTGAGTTGGTCCTTCCATGAAGGTTTTCGCTTAGACAGTAGCAACATAGTTTCTGGAAGCTTTTTGGAATTACCAGTTCTTCCTGTTTGAGCGCGCAGGCTGATAGGGTTTCTGACTGTCGTGCGCAGGGAGTTTGTCAATCCTCTAACAGAGTGAATTACTGTATCAGCATCGATGCCTTCACCCAGTTTTTCATAGTCAGTCGCTTATCCCTTCGGCAAGGGCGAAACGACAACTTCAGGAAAGTGCCTGACAGGTTGTATGTTCTCTATTTGTTTACGATAACGAACTGTATTGCATCAGATGAAATGCTACTTCCATCCTGCTATAACGCCTCAAATCGGTTTGACTGAATAACTCACGCTGTAAACAACTCGAACGGCAGGACTCTGCTCAGAAAGAGATTCAGATGAAGACATTTCGCGCGGCAGTGATAGGAACTGGATTTATCGGGCCGGTCCATGTGGAGGCATTGCGGCGAGCGGGGGTTGAGGTTGCAGCCTTTATTGGCTCAACCCCAGAAAAGTCTCTCGCATCATCACTGGCGCTAGGTGTATCAGGGAAGCATGCGACCTTGGAAGATGTCTTAGCTGATAAAACGATTGATGCAGTTCATTTGGCCACGCCAAATTGTTTCCACTTCGAACAGGCCATGGCCGTGCTTCGATCAGGTAAGCATGTACTTTGTGAAAAGCCACTGGCCATGAACTCGATTGAGTCAGCTAATCTTGTACAGTTCGCTAAAGAATGTGGATGCGCTGCGGGGATAGCCTACAACATCCGTTACTATCCGCTTTGCCATGAGGCCGCCGTTCGCGTCCGTAACGGTAGTCTCGGGGAAGTGCTGCACGCCTTCGGTTCCTATGTCCAAGACTGGCTACTGTTCGACAATGATTTTAACTGGCGTGTGCTGGCTCAGGATGGAGGCGAATTAAGAGCTATCGCCGACATCGGCACGCATTGGCTCGACTTGGTCCAATTCATCACCGGACAACATGTAGTCGCAGTTTGTGCAGACTTGCGAACGATCCATACAGAGCGAACGAAAGTGGTCGGTAGCCAAGAGACTTTTTCAGGCTCGAGGGGGACTGCGAATTCAACTGAAACGGTATCGATCAAGACCGAAGACTGCGGTAGTGTCTTGTTGCAATTTGCCAACGGTGCAAATGGTTGTGTCTGGGTGTCACAGGCGACAGCAGGTAGGAAGAACTGTTTGCGGTTTGAAATCGGCGGTTCTAGGCAAGCGTTAGCCTGGAATAGTGAATCCCCCGACAACTTGTGGATCGGACATAGGGATCGCGCTAACGAATCGTTGATGCGTGATCCCTCCTTGATGGATCCAGCAGCACGCAGTCTCTGCAGCTATCCCGGTGGTCACAGTGAAGGATTTCCGGATACCTTTAAACAACTTTTCCGGTCATTCTACAGCTATATCGAAGCTGGCGATTTCCGTGCGACACCCTCTTTTCCTACCTTCGCAGATGGTCATCGAGAAATTCTTCTGTGCGAGGCAGTACTGCGAAGTCATCGAGAGAGACGCTGGGTGTCGATTGATGAATGAAAGAAATGGTAGCTTCTCTATCTTAATGGGTTGCAAGTACACTCACCGACAATTGAAAGACTTGAGCAAGTACCACCTGCTTCAGCGGCATCTATCGATTAAATAGCAAAAAATCTCTCGATCCAGAACAAAATGCGAGTTGTAGGGTCTAAGATGCGGATGGATTTGGCGTATTTCTAACGGAAAGTTAGCTCCTGTGACCGACCTAGATTCACGGCTTGTCAAGGGTAGCAAGGACGATGAGAAGGCATCATTAACTTATCGGTGACGCGATTTGACACTTACGATGTAACAGATTCCATCAATCTATTCGAGACAGGGGAGGTCATGTGCTTGCTCCCCTGAATACAAGGGATATATTCCAATGAAATGGAGTTAACCCTAGCTTTTTCCAAAAACATACGGATCGTAAAGGAAATCATATAAAATACATTCTAGATTGCGAAATGAACCACTTTCGGTGGTGTCTTCCTTATGTCGTCAAGGCTTTCGGGCCATGGGATTGAGCGATAGGCAAGCAGCACATTATGGCTAGAAAATCATGGCAAGAATCGCGGAACCGGAGCTCAAGCGACTCGTTGAAGAGCTTGGTCCGTCTCTAGTCTTGTTCGCTCGCCAGTGGTGCTCGTATCCCGACGACGCGTTGCAAGAGGCACTGATCGAACTGGTCCAAAAGGATCCTATTCCCTGCTCCCCTAAAGCTTGGCTCTTTCGGGTTGTCCGCAACAAAGCGATGAACCAATCACGATCTGAACGTCGCAGGGCAAAGCACGAGTCTGTAATAGCCGAGAGCGATAGGTGGTTTGAACCCGATACGGGGTCGAGAATCGATGCTGCCCAAGCGATTGTTTGGCTGGAACAACTCCCAGATATTCAACGACAGATTGTCACTGCGCGCATTTGGGGCGAATTGACTTTTGAGCAGATCGCCGAAGTCGTTGACCGGCCAACGGCAACTGTGTTTCGATTCTATCGTGAAGCGATCGAAACATTGCGCAAACGGGTGAATTGGTGCAATGAGAATGCAACGGTTATGAATCGCAATCAAGGAAAAGGTTTATGAACGAACCTATCAAAGATTCCAATAGTCCTGATATCGATAAGAACATTTCAGACGCGCTACGCAATCTTAAACCGAGAGCCCCTCAGCTCGACTGGGCTGCGATTCACGCAGCTCAACACTCTGATGGTTCGGACACTGCTGTGATGGCAAACCGTCCATTATCGCTATTGCCCGTAGCCCGGTCCACGGTGACGTGGTTGTCAGGTATTGCCCTTGGTGCAGCAATCACTTTCTGTTCAATGCAATGGTTTGTATTGAATGACCTGCGAAACAGAATTCAAGCTCTTGAACAGTCGTTGGCAGATAGCTCGCAAGGTTCTGCTTCTGATCATAGTGTCGTCGATCAAACCGTTTCGGGCTACGACAACTTCTTCGACCCTACAGATGTCCTTGATTCATCAAATCTGACACCTGCCTTGTATCGCGGTGGACGAGATAATCGGATGCGGCCGAAGTCGATTGATATACCACCGGAGTTTTCAGAAAAAGAAAACGCCCGTGAGTTACATCGTCCGTTGAAGAAGAACTTGGAGGTAGAAAGCGACAGCGACATGGTTTTCGAAGACTCAGTAAAGAATCAATGGCGGCTTTTGAAGGAGATGGAACCCAAAATTGATTGAGGTGTGAATCACACTACCTAAGCCATCTTGAGCGATCCTTCTGAAGGTTCAAAAGTATTGTGTTAAGATTGAAATGATTATTCCCACTGAGGTGAAATATGCAGGTGCTTTTCCAGTACGATAGAGGTTTGCGATCGTTACGGCAGGTAATCAGCGGAATGTTCCTGGCAG
>JBEGUT010000087.1:0-10367 GCA_041178745.1 Planctomycetota bacterium
AGCGTTGAAGTTCTTCGATGAATCATCAAAGGAGGTTTCGCGGGATGAATTTGAAACTGTGTCAGCTAACGTTGCCAGTCGGATGGTTCAGCATGGTGATGTTAGTACTGCCATTGTTCTCAAGAAGTCATCAGAGCAAACCAAAGATGCGAAAGAGAATTCAACGTCAAAGGAATCAAATTTTTCAGCGACCGTTTTGACGGATTCGAGCGATCAGATTGCATCAAAAATCGTGATTGCTTTGGTTCAACAAGCGATGATTCATTGCCAGATCGAAGAAGCCAAGCGAACTCAAAGCAAACTGTCGCAGCAAGCTGCGATCGCAATTCCTGCAGTTGGCTCAGGGGTGGTGCCTAAAAGCATTCCGGATGACCGGGTGCGGGCTGATGTGGAGTTAGCATTAGCGAGGAAACTCGATGGCTCAGTGGAGGGAAATCAATCTTCAACGCCTTTGCCCGGTGCCTCCGTAAATATTTCAGATAGGCCTAGCGTTTCGAACTCGGCAGTTCAACCCGCTAGCGCGATCGAAAGTGCACCGATTGCGCAGCCCACGCTGCCAGGTTTTTCACTTCCCAGCATTGAAGTTACTGACGTTGTGGGTGGAAAAAAGAAAAATCCAATCGTCGCAATGTACGCAGCCGGAATCGCTGTGATGTTTCTACTATTTAGCGTTACTGGTGGAGGTGGCTCTCTGTTGGAAGAGAAAGAGAATAGTACTTTGGAACGCCTTTTAGCCAGCCAATTGACCATGGACCAATTGCTGATGGGGAAATGGCTATACCTCACGTTGCTCGGCTCTTTACAAATCACTGTTATGTTCCTGTGGGGACAATTTGTCTTCGGCGTCGAATTAATTCAGCATCTTGATGGTTTCATTCTCATGACATTGGTTACATCTGGTGCGGCCAGCAGTTTTGCGCTGCTTTTAGCGACCCTTTGCGGGTCTCGCTCACAGCTCAACTGGATCAGTATTGTTTTGGTGCTCGGGATGAGTGCGCTCGGGGGAAGTATGGTACCTCGATACTTGATGAGCGAAAGAATTCAGGAGCTTGGGCTTTTCACCTTCAATGCCTGGGCACTGGATGGATATAACAAGGTCTTTTGGCGCGATCTGCCTGTAGAAGAGTTGTGGCCCCAACTATCCGTACTGACTCTTTGCGGTTTAGCCTTCATCATTGCCGCGCGCCTCGGGGCGAGGCGATGGGAGAGAATCTGACGGTTGTAGCGATTTTACAACTCGTATCGACAAATTCTCTCTTGGCGGTGATGATTTTATTACCGCTTGGTCTATCTATACCGCTTGTAACTTGCCCCAAGCAGCATTTCACTCCCTACTTTCCGATTAACTCCAACCATCGATAATATCGCTGACGATTCAAAGACGTAGCGTGTACCAACAGCGGAGTCTGGCGGCGCGCATCATGGATGAATCTGTCTTGGAAGGAGTCCGAAATTGAGAATTTACCAATTAACTAGAATTGCGGCGATGCTTGGGTTGGTTAGCATTGGCGGTTTTGTGGTGGGGCAAACTCCCGCACAAATGGGCACAGGATTGATGCCTAATGCCTATCCAATCCCCAACGGCGCAAACGTTCCCCCTGGATTTACATCGCATCCTCCGGTGCACATGGGATGGACTGGGCCTGTACCTCAACCCAATCAACTTGCAGGCTGGCAGGATGCATCGCTACCAACGGAAGCAATTCCTGGTGTGATCCCTTCGCCCAACGCCCAGCCAGCACCGGTCGAACAGTATGCACCTACGCCGGCACCGGTTCCTTCACCAGAAAACATCGAGATGATGGGAACTGGCGCACCATCGATTGGCTCGACCGGCGACTGCGGCTCTACGGGTGCGTGCTCAAGTCCATCGCTTTCTTGCGGCCCAGTGTTGGTCGCTCCTAGGCCTTGGTTCTTCGGAGCTGGAGCGCTACTTTTCAATCGTATCGATGATTGCAATCAGAGACTCAGCTACGATTCGTCCATGCCGACGCCCGATGCTCTTTCAACCGACGATGCTCGAATTGGACTGATGCCCGGTTTTGAATTAACCGCTGGTCGTTACTTTGGTTGTGGCAAATACGCCATCGCAGCTACTTACTGGGGACTTTTTCCAGATGATCAAACTGCTTCGGTTACCATGGCTGCTCCCAATAACCTTCGAGCCAGCATGCCCGGTTTTCAGGATTTGGATATCGGGGCAGGGACCGTTTACGATTGGTATGATGGAGCAGATACTCACCAAATCACTCGTAGCAGTTCCATCAATAACGTCGAAGTCAACCTGATCGGTTTCGGTATCGGTTGTGCCAGCCGTGCTGGTACCGCTTACACCAATGGATGCAACAACGCCTGCAATGCATGTGTCGGTGGCCCGACCGGAATTTATGTTCCAGCTGCTTGCAGTCGCTTGAGCCTCTCTTGGTTGGCAGGCTTCCGTTGGTTTCAATTCAACGATGACCTCAGCTATGCAGCCAGCAACGGCGACGCGGTTTTTGATGATTCCGACCTGTACTACAACAATAACGTAAGCAATGATCTCGTCGGCTTCCAGATTGGTGGCAACGGCAACTATTGCATCACGCAATGCATCTCGGTCTACAGTGGCGTGAAGTTCGGTGTTTACGGAAATCATATGCAATATGATACCTCCATCGGAACCGGCACCGATTTGGCAATCATCGATAGCGCCAACGCTTACAACGGTATGCCATACAATTACACGACCTCTTCCAATGACGTCGCCTTCATTGGCGAATGGGACTTGGGAGCTGGCTATGCGATTACCCCATGCTGGAGTGTCCGAGCTGGATACCGAGTGTTAGCTGCATCCGGAATTGCGACTGCAGTTGGCCAAATTCCCTATGACTACATCAATGTGGGACATTTGACAGACATCGATAACTGCAATTCGCTGATTCTGCACGGTGCCTACATCGGTGCCCAGTATAATTTCTAAGCAGCCGAACTTGACTGGTCCTACTATGTAGGGCCATTGGAGTAAGCTGTTGCAAACGATCGCGATTTAAAAAACTTCCAAGATAAATCATCCTGATCAAACCCGAACCCGTCCCTCATTTGTAAAAATGGTGGACGGGTTTTTTCGTCACTTTGAGTTCCACACATGTTGGCTGAGGAAGAACCGAACTAGGAAAGCCAGCTCAAAAAGAAATAGAAAGAAATGGTAAATAAATTTGCAATCGAGACACCCCCTTGGCATAATCACGCCTCGTTAGCTCCCTCGCAGGAAAATACGAGTTCTGCACTTGCAGCCTATCTAGCAACGCTTCGATTCCTTCAATCGATGCCCCCTAGTGGTCCTGGCTCAAATGCGACTCAATCGGTCACTAAAAATTGATGAACCAAAATCGATGCATCCATCGAATTGGCGACCAATTACTCAGTGGATGGGGCAAGTAGCCAGTTGCTTAATCTTCTAAGAAAGGATTCGCTCCATGTTCAGCGTGGTCAGGGTAGCGTTGTCAAATTCAGGTAATGTTTTTCAATCTCAAAACTCACGCCATCGGCTATCGCTTATCGCCGCAGTTCTTGCCCCGACCTTGTTCTTGCTTTCTTCCGCAATTGCTCTAGCGCAAACGATACAGTTGCCTACCACTTCGCAAACATCCGTCAACACGACTGTCGAAGTGCCCGATGGTGGAACGATCCAGCTCGGTTCGATGGGAAGGGCAGGGGGCTACTCCGGAAACCGTCTCAGCACTTTGCACAATATTCAAACACGTGGAAGACATGTCACTGGCAGCGGAAATTCGGTCACCGCCACGATCATCGATCTCGATGCGCTCGATCAAGCGATCTTGGCTCAACCGACTCCTCCCGGTTTTGCTCCACCCTATCACAAAGATCGTCAAGCCCTCACAGGTCGCCATCACCCAGCTACCAATTTTAGAAAGCTTAGTGAATTGCCAGGTGCTTGGATGCAAGCGTTAGCTGGTGATCCAGATTTAGATCCTAACATGGTCCCCAAAGCTGACGTCGCTTCCGATATTGTCGTGTTGATGGAACAGGCAACGAGAGCGCGGCAGCAAGGGCGAATTGCGGCAGCGGAAGTCTATTACCGCATGGTACTCGAACGTCTCCCTCCGAGAGCTTTGGATCAAGTAGAAGCAAAGGTTAAGGAATCGCTGGGGAAGAAAAAGGTTGTGAAACCTCTGTAGACGCTTGTGATAAATTCTTCGATCAATCCGAGCGAAAACGAAATATCCTTGCTCTCTTCATGTGTAGATAACGTCCATGAGAATCGAAGAGGATCGGTCAAAGGACATCCGAGGCTCCAGCTTGTTGTGAAATACAACTCACCCGTAATCATCACGGGCCAAACTGCTTGCGAATCTCGTCAAGGTATTCTTGGATCGGACCGAGCCCCATTTTTTTTCGACGGTCATCGACTTGCTCAGGTTCAAACAGAGGTGCTAGTTCAAGTCCTCCGTTGGCCGATGACTTGATTTGAGTCCCATAGATCTGAGGCTGACCTTCGTTGACCAAAATGCGATCCGTCAAGTAAGCGACATCCTTTCCTTCGACTTCACCAGTGGGTAGCCCCTTCATCATTTCGAGACATTCCTTCTGGAATTCGCGATCTGAGTCAGCATGTTGCAGCATAAGCCATGCTGCTTTAGCACCATCAGCGGAAACCAAAGTGCGACTTAACCATCCATGCTTTTCAACTATCCGTTTTAGAAAGACAAGGTTGTCTTGATCAACGGCCGACATCGACTCGGTGATTTTCTTGAATTCGCTGATCAGCATCGGATCCTTGATCGGCTTGGGAAGTTGCGAGAATTTGGTTTGCTTCATCCATTCGATGAGCGTCGTCCGTGCATCTTGATCCTTCTTGACGCGACTTAGTAGTTCTTCACGAACGTCAGGTAGCAATGCTTTGCCGCTGGCCGCCGGGGGCGTTGATGGAGACGATGTCGACAATGTCGACGAATTGGAATCGGAAAGAGATCCAGAGTTGGCTGGCGGTTTTGCATCTTTGGTCGGTTGCGTATCGCTCAAGGAACTAGAAACTTGAAACAATGCTAAGAGCATTACTAAAGTCGAACCCCATTCCATCGCTTACTCCATTTCCTAGTAGACTCATTAACTTCTCAGCAGACCTGGTCGAACATCTGCATCGAGTTTCGCGTATTCCCCTCGATCGATTTTCTCCCAAGCAATCGCTCCCATGACCGCATTGTCTGTGCAAAGACTCGGTGGCGCAATGTGCAATTCAACTCGGCGTTTAGAACACATCTGTGCTAATTTTTCGCGCAACTTCCGGTTTGCTGCAACGCCTCCACCGACGCACAATATTTTTAACCCTGTTTGCTTCAGCGCCAACTCCGCTTTGGCAACTAAGCAATCAACGACGGCCATTTCAAAGCTAGCGGCCATATCGGCAACGAACGAAGGCTCCAGTTGAAGCTGAGAAAAATCCTGTTTCCCATTCCCTACCAGTTTATATCGAACCGCCGTCTTGAGACCAGAGAAACTCATATTGAGTGTACTCGGATCATCGACCATTGGCCTGGGTAGGGGAATCGCTTGCGGATTGCCACGCAATGCGGCTTGCGATATTTCTGGACCTCCCGGGTAGGCAAACCCCAGCATCACGGCAACTTTATCGAACGCCTCGCCTGCAGCATCATCGATCGTGCCACCTAAATAGTCCCATTGGCTAGCGCTGTGACAGCGATACAAGTTCGTATGGCCACCGCTGACGACAAATCCAATACACGGAAAGATCGGTGTGTCGCTACTGAGCTGACAGGCGTAAATGTGGGCATGTACATGATGCGTGGTAACTAACGGTACACCCCAAGACCATGCTAACGCTTTGGCAACACTTAAGCCCACCAGCAACGAGCCTGGTAAGCCTGGCTCCGTTGCTACAGCGATCGCTTGAAGTTCCGGCCCTTCGATGCCCGCACGCTTCAGTGTCTCATCGATCACTGGAATGATACGTTCCAAATGCGCGCGCGCTGCAATCTCAGGAACAACGCCTGCAAAGCGCTCATGCAACTTCTCTTGACTGGCGACCACCGACGACAACACGGTACGGTCGCGCGTAATGATCGCTGCCGCAGTTTCGTCGCATGTCGTCTCGATGGAAAGAAGATACATGATTAAAAGTGCAGTCTATGAAAAAAGATAATTCGACGTTGTTACTGAGTCGCACTTAGCGAATCCAGGGCTTTTAGGGAGTCATTAAGATACCAAAGAATCGAAATGCGAAAATGCATTATCCAAACTCTCCAGCAGTAGATCGGGTGTTGCTTGCTCGAGTTCAGCCCGATGATGCCAGCCTGTCAAGACGGCGATCGTGTAAGCGCCCACTGCTTTGCCTAAAGCGACATCGTCCGGTGTGTCTCCTACTACGATCATCTCGGTTCCGCAACAAGGTCGTTGAAAATGATGGGATACGATAGGTTCTATATCTTTGGCGAGATCGATACGCTGATGGGCGTTCTCACCGTAGATGCCAAAATCAAAGGGATGATCGATTCCAAAGTGTTGAAGCTTGATTCGCGCTGATGACTTCGAGTTGCCTGTTAGCAACCCGATTTCGAAACGAGGATCCTGCGATAGTTGTCCAACAAGTTCGGAAACTCCAGGACATAACTTCCCCTGCCGCTGCGTCATCTGGTGAGGGAGATGTCGTAGATAAGCTGCTCGAAAGGCTTGAAGGTTTTCGTCGTTAGCCGTTATACCATGAAATTCTAAATAGTCACTAAAGATTCCCAGGTCAGTACGACCCTGCAATGCGACTTTGTGCTCGTAGCGACAACCAAAGGTTTCTATAAGCGCGATCTCCAAAGAGAGTCGCCCTGCGCCAGCGGCATCGATCAATGTGCCATCGATATCGAAAAGAACAAATGCAGGTGGCTCGATGCGAAGCGTTGGCATGAAAAAAATATCGGATAACGTGGTGGGGCGAAGCTTGTTGAATACAAAATTACCTCGAATTACAAATCGAACATCGATGGATGATGTTCAGATCGGATGAAGGCTATTGTAGCGTGCGGACTTACGATTCGTTGTGGGTAGCACACCGCGTTAATGACTTTGAAGGCGACTTTTTAGAAAGTGAGTCATTGTGGATCATCGATCGCTCTGGAGTAAACACGATGATAAGCGGTTATCGGTTTGAACAATTCTAGGGCAATGATAGGTTTTGCTGAAAATGGACTGTTTTCTAAAGTCTGCCTAGAGAAGGTTGCTACAGAGCCAGATGTGTAAGAAGAATGTCGATAAACCCTACACCGTACGGACGGGAGGCATTGTTGGGATGCCGAAAGAGGCAGGTTGTCGAGTACTCAAGCGAGAATGGGTTAGGCACTGCGATGCTAGTGGAGCGATTTTGGGGGAAAATCTGGCAGTAGCCTCCTCCCTCTTTAAGGTGATTGAGACAAAAATATTGAAAAAGGCTCCTACACATGGTTGTCATGGGAAAACGAATGCGGATCATAAACTCATGAGCACTCAAACAGACCAACCCAAAGTAGATAAAACCGGCCAACGCATTCAAAAGATGTTCGGAGAGATTGCTCCGCGGTATGACCTTTTGAATCACGTCTTATCGATGAACATCGATCGACGGTGGCGAAAGTTTACTGTTGATAAACTTCGTTTAATTCCAGGAGTTCCCGTGCTCGATGCCTGTACCGGGACAGGTGATCTGGCCCTAGAAATCGCGACTCGGCATCGCGGCCAATTCAAGGTAATCGGCTCTGACTTTTGCCTCCCCATGCTCGAGCTGGCTCGTAAAAAAGGGAAGGATGCCGGGTTTTCGACCGAACAACTGGAGTTCATCGAAGCGGACACGCTCCAGTTGCCATTTGATTCTGATACGTTTCAAGCGTCCACGGTCGCGTTTGGATTGCGAAACGTGTCGGATACGCTCGGAGGATTGCGGGAGCTGGCACGTGTGACAAAGCGTGGTGGGGAAGTGGCGATACTTGAGTTCTCAAAGCCCACTGCCCCTGGGCTCAAGCAGGCGTACGAATTTTATTTTCTGAACATTCTTCCGAAGATTGGACAGTCGATCGCTTTCAACCGTGAATCAGCGTACTCGTATTTGCCCGAGAGCGTGATGGAGTTTCCCAGTGGAGAAGGTTTGGTTGAGTTGATGAAGGAAGCGGGTATTGTCGATGTGGTAGTATACCCTCTGACATTCGGTATCGCATCGCTGTATTTGGGACGGGTTGCCTTGTCTGCCTTGTAAGATGTCAAGACAGATCTTGCGTCGGCTTGGTTGTAAAGACTCTTAAGTGTGGAACGCTGACGGGACAATAATCTCTTTCGTGAATTGACCTATGAAACCAAGACCGATCGTTCTAGCGATGACGGGTGCCAGCGGCGCGATTTATAGTGTCCGTCTGCTCCAGATGCTGCTTGCTGCCGGTCGAGAAGTTCATTTGACAATCAGTCCTTCCGGACAAGCGGTCATTCACCAGGAACTCGGTTCGCAGGTACATCTAAGCCAGTTCCAGCCGCAAAGTTTACTGGCAACAAGTTGGCCGAAGCTGCCGAATCTAAAACTGGAAGCGGCCGAGCAGTTAGTCGAGCGTGGTAATGAGTACGCGAATTCGCTGAAGAGAGGCGAATTGATTTATCATCACTACCAAGATTACATGACACCGATTGCCAGCGGTTCGTTTTTAACCGAGTGCATGATTATCGCCCCCTGTTCGGGATCAACGCTGAGCGGTGTGGTTCACGCGGCGAGCAACAATTTGATTCAGCGTGCGGCCGATGTGCATCTCAAAGAGCGTCGAAAACTAATTCTGGTTCCGAGAGAAACTCCGCTGTCGACGTTTCAGATCGAGAACATGCTCAGGGCCTCGCAAGCTGGTGCGACGGTACTACCATCGAATCCAGGTTGGTATCATGGAGTTCGAGGCATGGAAGACTTGGTCGATTTTGTGGTTGCGAGAATTCTGGATCACATCGGTGTGGAGCATCGTTTGATGCGACGCTGGGGAACCGAAGGCGATGGCAACTAATTTCGATTCGCAAGCGAGTGATCCTGCAGAGTTAGCGAAGACATCGGCAGAGGATCGCGCAGTAAGATCGGCAAGTGGTGTCTTGGTGAACCAACCGACGGGTGCTTGGGGATTGATGGTTCGGTTTGGTGAGCTGATACGATTCAGCCACACGCTGTTTGCATTACCCTTTGCGATCTTTGCGACGGTGATGAGTTTGGCAGTCCCTGCGGAAGGTCAGTCCAGCGTTCTTTTCGCATGGAATCGTTGGCTTGGGATCTTGTTGTGCATGGTGTTCGCGCGGAGTGCAGCGATGGCCTTCAATCGGTGGGTAGATGCCGATGTGGATGCAGGCAATCCAAGAACAGCGACGCGACATCTACCGGCCGGTTTGCTCCGCAAAGGGCAGGTGATCGGTTTTTGGGCGCTGATGTGTCTGCTGTTCATCGCCAGTTGCGCATTGTTTCTTCCGAACCGATTGCCATTGATCTTAGCGGTTCCTGTGCTGGCATTCATTTGCGGTTATTCGTTGGCCAAGCGGTTTACATCGTTCTGTCATTTATGGCTTGGGGCGGCGCTGAGTCTAGCTCCCATTTGCGCATGGATCGCGATGCGTGGTGAAGTGGTACAGGCGAACGTGTTAGATCTATTGCCTCCCGTCGTGTTGGGAATGGCGGTATTTTGTTGGGTCAGCGGCTTTGACGTGATCTATGCTCTGCAAGATGAGAAGTTTGATCGTGATGCTGGTTTATTTAGTATGCCTGCTTGGTTGGGAACTGAGAGGGCGCTGAGCTTGTCGAAGATTCTGCATGCCATGATGATTGGTTTTTTGTTATTGCTGGGGTATGCATTCCCGCAATTGTCGCTGGGGCCGATTTATTTTGTCACGGTAGCGGTGATTGCTGGGTTATTGATTTGGGAGCACAGCTTGGCGGACCCTCGGAATCTGTTGAAGCTGAATATTGCCTTCTTTCAGATGAATGTTGCGATCAGTTTGCTTTTGATGATCGCTGGTTCTGTCGATACGCTCTGGCGTTGATGTGGCTTTACGAGCGTCGCCTGTTGGGGCAAGTCGTTGGCGACTGGCAGTACCAATGAGGAAAACTGTTGGGAATACTGAGGCCGTTGGTGAGGTCATGTTAGGCGGGTGCAAGGGGGAGTTGAACTGGATAACGGCTTTAATCCTTTGCTAAAAGGCCTTTTCAGTGGGCCGATCTACTGGTATCTTTTCAGTTAATTCGACGCCCTTCTAGCTCAATTGGCAGAGCAGCTGACTCTTAATCAGCGGGTTGTAGGTTCGAGTCCTACGAGGGGCATTTCGTACACTTCTGTAAGCCTGCACAGTCCCTCATTTCCCTGGGAAAATGGCCTCTTTTC
>JBEGUT010000088.1:0-10365 GCA_041178745.1 Planctomycetota bacterium
TGCATTGGCCTGTCCGCGACGGTAGATTTCGCTATTAGCCTCCAAGACCGCTTGCTGAAGAGCTTCAACAGGTAAAGGAACAAGCAGTTTGCGATAGTGAAAGGGAACGCGATCGACGGCCATTTTGCTAGCAAGCTCGCCGGCAGCATGAGCCCCCATACCATCGGCTACCATGAAAAGATGGCCGTATTTCTCCCAGGTAGCTTTTGAATCCGCGACTTGAGCGACTGCCGAATCCTGATTGTTGGCCCGGCGCATACCCATATCGGAGATCACCGCATAATCGACTGCGATCTGCCAAGAGGATTTATTTTCTCGCGAATCCGCTGGGGCTGACAATTTCTAAATCCCGTCTTCGGTAGCTTGGACGATTGGCTGACTGAGCCAAGGAAATCCGCGGTGGACTAAGGCTTATCAGGATCGACATCAAGATCCAGATTGTACTTAAACCTTGGGTGTACAAATAGATCTGTCTAGTGAGATAATAATTGTAAAACGATCGTTTTGCGAACAGATGAAATCTGTCACAGCCCGACACTCCCGTCCTGGAAGCTAGTTTAAAGTAGGCAAATTTCAAACTTAAAGCCATTCCCTTTAAACCGCTCGGGTTTTTCCGTGGCGGCCGATGTTGGTCTGGATTGATCCTTGAAGCCTTTCTATACTCCGCGCCACAAGAGGGCCGGCAGAGCGGAGGTTGGCGCTTAAAATGCCAGCGGAATCAGTGGATAGAGCCATGAAAACAACGATCCAATTGATCTCAAAAGAAGGAGGTTTCCCGAGATTAGCCTCCTCTCGCATTGCCTCCTGGTCGCTGGCCATCGTTCTGATCTCACTGTCCACGACAGGTTGTGTCCGCCGGCGTTTGACAGTTCGCACCAATCCTCCCGGTGCAGCGGTTTATGTGGACCGCCAACCGATTGGCAATACGCCCGTAGCTGTACCTTTCACCTACTATGGCACCCGAAGCGTAGAGGTGATTCGAGATGGTTATCGTACCGAAAAAGTGATGCGAAACCTTTCAGCCCCTTGGTATCAATACACTCCGCTTGACTTCTTTACTGAAACGCTTTGGCCCTGGGAAATCCGCGACGAACGAATCATCGATATCCAGATGGTCCCCGAGCAATTGGTTTCCTCGCAGGAATTGATCGGCCGTGCCGAAGAGCTGCGACTGCAAGCGGCTCAAGGAGTCGCGGTCGCCCTACCTCCTAGTGCGCTTAGCACAACGACCCCAAGTATTGTTCCCCCATCACTTCCCCCCACATCAACTCTTCCGCCCGGATCGGTCCTCCCTCCAAACATAAGTCCGACACTGGCACCAACCCCTCCACCTTATATCCCCTCACCACCGTTAACCAGCGGAACGACCGGCTTACCTGCTTGGCAGCCTGGTGATCTAAATCCCGCACCGTTGGTCGAAGGTTTAGTACGTCCTGGTGGTCAAGCTCCCACAAGCCTTCCTAACATGGGAATTCCAGGAGCTGGTTTCCGACCCCCATTGCCTGAACCGCCACCAACGCGACGCGAAGATTGGCAAGATTGATCGAAGCACAACTGCAATTCAATAGATCTCAGTAGTCCGTGTGCGATCCGTTGGCATCGGCAACTGCTTCACAACGCCTCTCTCACTGAAGCCAAGTTGGGAATGCATCATGCTTTCCCTTCAACGAATCCTGCTAAGTCGCCCTATGAACAAGCCGCTAAACCCTCAACTTAATTAAAAATCTCCCTTGCCCTCCCCAAAGCCTCTTTGGTATTCCCCACTTGGGAATATTCCGCACCGAAGATGAAAGATATTACGTCACCAACATTACAGGTAAGCACCAGCCATTTTGTAAAGATCTTTGACAACTACGTGCATGGCAAAGCCTGCTCGATTATCAAAACAGTTTTTAATTGAAGTAACCAGGGAGTCTCCGGTGAAAAACCGCTGGACGATACGCAAAAAAATGCTCGTAGGAATCGCTGCAATTGCGATCCCACTATTGCTGCTGACTTACAGCAGTGTCAGTGGAGCTTATTCGTATCGTGGACTTGCGACAGCGATCAGTTATCGCGCTGCCGAGTTTCCATTGTCGACCGAGGTTACCGAATCGATTGAAGAACTGCGTTTTCGATCCCGAGCCTTGCTTAATACATCTTCACTCAATGAAGCCAGCCCGCTGGATGTTGGACTTTTCGATCGCGAGAAATTTCTGCAACAGATCCAGTCGGTTCGTGAAAAACTCCATAAATATGAAAATCAGCTGCTCTATAACTTCGATGCAGACCCATTGCTCAGAGACCGTACAGCTGAAATCAATTTAGTCGATCGAATCAAAAGATCCTTAGACAAACTTGCCAAACAAATCGAAAACCAAACCAACTTACAAGATGTCGACGATGTCGCCCTCTCCGCTGAACTTGATTTGATTCGCAAGTGTGGTCGACAGTTACCGATGAATCTCCAACAACGAATGGTTCACTTCCGTGAAGAAGTCCGGGGACGATACCGTACATGGATCATCCTCAGCAGTCTCAGCATGGTTGTAGCAGCGACTTTGCTGATCAGTGCTATTGCTTATCTTCGACTATCTGTTGTCGCTCCGTTCAAGCGTCTTCTGGATGGCTGCCGTAAGGTGGCACGAGGTGAATTCGAGCATCGTATCGATTGCAAGAGTTCCGATGAAATCTCTGAGCTTGCCGCAGCGATGAATCAGATGACAGAAAGCTTTGTTCGTATACGTAATAATCTCAATCGCGAGGTTCAGCAGCGAACACGTGAAGTGGTCCGTAGCGAGCAATTGGCAAGCGTTGGTTTCCTCGCAGCTGGAGTCGCTCACGAGATCAACAATCCACTCGCTTCCATCGCCTGGAGTGCCGAGGCTCTTGAAAGCCGTCTCTATGATTTGCTCAATCCACGGGACGATGACCCATCGCTCAAATTGGCCGATGATCAAATCGATGTTCTTAGAACCTACTTGCGTCGAATTCAAGAAGAAGCGTTTCGCTGTAAAGGTATCACCGAGCGACTTCTCGATTTCTCTCGCATGGGCGATATCCGCCAAAAACAATCCACCGACTTGTCTATTCTGGTCGAAGATGTCATCGCGATGGTCAAACACCTCGGACAGTATCGTCAGAAGCAGATCAAGCTGAAATCTCAACCGGGCATTACGGCTCGTGTCATACCTCAGGAAATAAAGCAAGTCATTCTGAATCTACTGACCAATGCATTAGACAGCCTAGACCCCAATGGCCTAGTCGAAATCACATTAGAGGAACGAGGTGATTCTATAAGCTTGGTGATCGAAGACAATGGCTGCGGCATGACAGAAGAGACGCTAACCCATCTCTTTGAACCGTTCTACACACGTCGCCGCGATGGGAAGGGAACCGGCTTAGGCTTATCCATTTCCTATCGAATCGTTCAGGACCATGGTGGTCAACTTATTCCATTCAGCAAAGGCCCCGGCCAGGGCTCGCGTTTCGAAGTCATCTTCCCTAAAAACGAACCCACTCAGTCATATGAAAAGCACGCCCAAGCCGCTTAAATCTTTGTCGATCCTTTTTGCAGATGATGAAGAAGCACTGCAGGAAGTTATGCGCATGGAATTGCCACGCATGGGTCACCGTGTCACCATCTGCCCCGATGGATTAACGGCTGTCGCCGCGCTAGAACGCGACAGCTTTGACTGCCTGCTAGTTGACCTCGATATGCCAGGCCTCAACGGTATCGCCGTGATCCAACGCGCGAAAGAAATCTGTCCTGCGATTGAAGCCGTAGTGCTCACCGGTAAACAATCGGTCGACACGGCCGTACAAGCGATGCGCTACGGCGCTTGCGACTACGTCACTAAACCTTGCCGACTTGCGGATCTGGAGTCACTCCTCTCTCGTATTGCGCAGCGCCGCGACTTGGCACTAAAGTATCAAGCCGTTCAGCGACAACTGGAACACAAGCAAGGGAAGATGCAACTCATAGGCAAACATCCCTCAATGGAAAAAGTGCGTAAGCTGGTGGCGAAAGTCGCTCAAGCCAATAGCACCGTCTTGATCCGTGGCGAAACCGGCTGCGGCAAAGAACTAGTCGCCAGGGCCGTTCATGATTGCAGTCCGCGACGCGAACAATCATTTGTCGCGGTCAATTGCGGAGCTCTTCCTGAAAACTTGATCGAAAGCGAATTGTTCGGACATCGCAAAGGCGCTTTCACGGGTGCCGAAACACATCGAGAAGGACTTTTTGAAGTTGCCGATGGTGGGACGATTTTCCTTGACGAAATCGGAGAACTCCCTCTCGCCCTCCAAGCTAAACTGTTGCGGGTTCTGGAAAGTGGAGAAATTCGCAGAGTCGGCGATAGCACACCGTTCAAGGTCGATGTGCGTGTGGTCTGCGCAACGCATCGCGATCTGGAAGCGATGGTTGAAGAGGGAACATTTCGTGAAGACTTAATGTTTCGCATCAACGCGTTCGAAATCAACGTTCCACCATTGCGGGAAAGGCTATCCGACTTGCCAGAATTAGCCGCCTTTCTCTATCACCGCTTTCGCCAAGACAACACGCCCGACGAACAGGTTTTTAGTCCTGAAGCACTTGAGGAATTGTGCAGTCATATTTGGCCGGGCAACGTTCGTGAACTAGCCAACGTCATCGAGCATGCGACCATCTTGTGCGACCAACCACCCATTTGTCCAGAACATCTGCCGCGGCACTTCACCGAAAGACGCCTAAGAAAAATGCCACGTCTCCATCAACCCATGTCGCTAAGAGACATGGAATTACAAGCCATTCAGGAAGCGATGCAACGTCATCAAGGCAATAAGCCTGTAGTTGCTGAGGAACTCGGTATCAGCCTGAAAACGCTGTACAACAAGCTTGGTCAATTAGAACCTCAGCAACGCGCTGCTTGATAAGAGGGACTTTTCGTCAACTCCCTCGCCGGGAGTGATCGAGTTAGGACATTTAAATTTCCCGAGTTCGATTATCAAACCAAAAAAGCATCGGATTTCGACCCGATGCTTTTTTCTTTTTTATTACGATCTTTGCTAAACTCGCACTGACAGTTCTTCAGGGCTTGCGATGCCTTATCAAGTTAGCGATCGCAACGGTGAATAGCTCTCAGCGAACTCGTCGTACGACACCGACCAACACACCCAAAACCTTAGCTTCTTTTACGTAGATAGGCTTCATGTGACGATTGGCGGGCTGCAAGCGAATACGACCGCTTTCGGGATACCAGTATTTGAGCGTCGCTTCACCATCAGGCGTTTGGGCGACGACCACATCGCCCGCGGTCGCTTTGGACTGTTTTTGAATAACGACAAAATCACCATCTTGGATATGTGCGTCGATCATCGAGTCGCCGGTGACTTCCAGGACAAATCGATTATCTTTCTGGAACATCTCCGCAAAATCGACCATTTCATTTTGCTCAAATGCAAGCGAGCATGCTCCAGCGGCAACTCGACCTGCCAGCGGTAGACCGGGCGAAGCGTTGCGATTAAGAGCTTCAGTCAACTCGATCGCTCGCGATTTGTTAGCAGCTCGATTGATCATCCCCTTACGTTCAAGAGCACGCAGGTGGCACATCACACCATTGGGCGACTTGATATCCAAGATCTCGCCGATCTCGCGAACCGTCGGGCCGTAACCCCTCTTGAGAATCTTCTCTCGAATAAAGTCGTACACCGCCTGCTGCCGCTCTGTTAATGGCCTGCTCATCCTTGTTTCCCCTTTCGTTCAAATGTAAACTTATGTTCAATTGCGGTCGGCCAACGAGGCTTAACAAAGCCAACGGGTGCCACTGGGAACCTGTCATTAGGCTCCGCGATGCACAGCCTCGCGATTTTTGTATTCCGTTACTAACCCGATAGAATGCCCCAACCTCGCAGCTTTCTTCAGGAGTTAAATGTCAGTTATTTATTCTTTGAGTTGAGAAGGCCCAACTGAATTCCAAGAGTCACCAAACCCTGGCAAAAACCGCCATTGATCGAGTTCAGTTTCCGACTCACCCAAGACTCCCCCTTTTCACATTGTCCCCAAGACCTTGAAATGGCTTTGCTGAAATCACTCGCTCCAGATTTTTTTCACATTGCCCATATCTTGGATGGTCAAACATCCCAAGTTAACAGACAATACAAGGGTTCATTCGCCTTCAGGTAGCGCCCCTTATCTTCCGAAGCAGATCAAGCAGTCTAGCAACCCAAGATCTCTGTTTTTTTGTTTCTCTGGGTTAATGTTCACCCATTGCCATTTATACACTCCGGTAGCCATCTCGGCTACCACCCCGAGATACCAAGAGTAGCCAGAAAGCGAAAAAACTCCAAAACGCACCTCCTTAAGGGGATGCCGCTGGGACGTAAAGGAACAGGCCAAAACCTATTCCATGACAAGCCTTCCAGGAAGAGTGCCCTATTCCCGGTATTACTTTACCGGAGCGTCCGTAGGCACTCCCAAAGGCCCTGGCAAATCTCCGTTGGCCCCCAAGAGTTCGGCCATCGCTTTGACCAATATCTTTTCCGCGTCCGCATCCACGCAGGTAGCCCGCTGACTGGTCTCATATCCTCCCTGTTGGTACGCGATCGCCGTACCGATATACATCGTCCCATAATTGCCGTAGGCCGCCATAGCGACTCGACCTCCGGGCACCATCTTGGCCGCAGCTAACTGATACTCCACAAATAACTCGCCAGGCATGTGTAAGACCTGAATTTCTCCCAAACGCAAGCGTCCCAAGTCAATCACTCCACCTCGCTCAAATCGCAACAAGTACGATAGATGCTCGGCTGAACTCAATCGTCGAACCGGATCCGTACTTCCATCCGCAACGATCGCTTCCAATTGATCTTTCTGCAGATGAGCAGCCGGCTTTAGTCTGACGGGAATCGATTTCCAATCCACATCCTCAGTGCGAATCTTCCTCTTCTCCGTCGCCTCCCAGGCTCGCTTCATTCCATCCTCCACCTTGCTAGCCAGCACTGCGCGATTCTCCTTCGAACCATCATTCCACTTGCCAGCGCCAATATTCCCAGCCGCTCCATTGAAATGCACCAGCGGAACTCCACTCTTGGCACTGTACTGATCCCTTGCGATACCAGGAAAATCCGTGCTCGCTTTGCCCGTTCGATAGTAACTCTGCGGATGCGTGGCGTAATAACTCAACGCAACAATCGGCCTATCACCATTCCAGAAACTAATCATCCGTAATTTCGGATCGATCGTACCTACCGGCATCGCGCGAACGTTCGCATCCGCCGTCGCGGTAAATCGCGTAATCACCACGTTGCCTGCCGCATCTAATAATCGACGATTCGATGCCACCTCTTTTACTTCTGCTTCGCTATACCCGATATGATCAGCAACCGTCGCTTCCCCAGCAGCTTTCTTGACCGCTTCGATACAGTCGCCAACTACACGCTGCCACAACATCCTGTCATATGACATCTTTGTGCTACCAGCCTGCTCAAGCAATCGCATCGATTCGATGTCATATCGCGGCGCGTCATGCTGATGGAGCGCGTGCAAACTAACGCGCTCTTTATCGGTTCCCAAAGCCTGGGCAAGCCTCTGACAAAAATCATCATGAGCATCATTCGCTACACCCAACCAATCGATCGCTGCTAATACGACCGGCTTACCACTCCCCAGTATCACCACACCTCGTAAACTCAACGGATCGGTCACACCCGTGCAAGGATCATACGCCATGGGACTTCCCAAGGGAGGAGTCGCATCAACCTGGAAATAACCGACCCTTAACTCATCACCGACAAGCTTTGCCGATAATCCAGAAGCGACCACTGTGCAGCCGATAAGACCAACCCATATCCAACTCGCAACCCTACTCATCTTTACTTCTCCTGACTTGCCTTGGTCTTACCAGCAGCAGCTCTAACAAAAGCAACCGCATCGCGAAACTCTTCGGGTTGCATTTGACTAAGCAAACCCTCGGGCATCAACGATTTTCCTGACGCTTTCAACTGTTCGATCTCACTACGTGGTATCCGTTCCAACTCCCCTTTGCTGTTACGTATCATCACCGCGTCCCCTTGAGCCGACTCCATTACGCCAATACGCACGACACCGTCAACGGTTACCACTTGATACATCTGGTATCGTGGATCAACCTCTTGATTCGGCTGAAAGACCGACATCGCAACCTGTTCATTCGGCTTATCAAGAATCGAAGCCAGCGGAGGACCAATCGCCACTCCCTCGTCACCCACGCGATGGCAAGATGCGCACAACTTGCGAAACACCAATCGCCCTCTCTCGGTGTCAGCAGGTTGATCCCAAACATCGCGATAAGCTTTAGCAACATCCTCCCACGCAACGCCAGGTTTCAAACTCTCCCGCAAAACCTTCGCCCGAGCCGCCAAGGACTCATTGGGATGCTTTTCCAAGAGTAACCACACATCTGCCGGAATCGGACCCGCTGGCACTCGGCCACCTTCCATCTCCGTCAGCAACAGATCAGCACCTTTCTCACGCTCAGCCAAGCTCTGCAACGCGGTCGCATAGGCATCTGGTAACATTTCCGGAAGATGCTGCAGCAACAACTCCATCAACTCAGGATCTCCACCAACCCAGTTACGGATCGCCGCAACATGAGCTTCTTGAGGTAGTCCGCTTTTGAGCACAGATTGCAGCAACTCACTACGCGTCGAAGCGGGTAATCGACTAAGCAACCCCCAACCTAAAACATTGACCGATTCGTCATTTCGATTTGATGCAATCTCGGCTCGAACCTTCTCTACGATTTGATTCTTCAGCCAGCCATTAATCGCTTGATCGGCATCGGCTCGGGACCAAGCAGTCGCAGTTGTAAAGCATCTCTCCAATGCCGATACCAAGAGGGTCGCTACCTCTTTGCTTTTGCCACCATCACTTGCAGCCTGTTTTTGCAATCGATTCAGTGTATTGTCTAGCCACGTCAGCACATCGGATGTCGGCCGACTGCGGAGCGTTGCAAATAACAAACTATCAATCCAAGGCTCCAGCGTTTTGGCACTAGCATCGGCCTGATTGACCACCTCTTCCAACAACTCCTGGGCTCGATTTCCTGCTGCCCACTCCACGGCTAATATCAACTCAGGAACTTCCATCTCTTTTCCATCACGCCCTACCATCTTCAACTGCGATGCGGTGATTCGCTGCAATAGATCACCATAGAAAGAATCTTCTCGCAGCGAAGGATCCGCAGACGCGAGTGTCCCAAGATAAAGTGCCAACGCAAATTGACTCTCACTGCTATCACCCTTGGCAATCGCATCTAAACCAGCTTTCAGTTCCAGTAGAGATTTCCATGAACCGCCTCGCTTCGATAATTGAAACAGTACTTGCTGATGGACGCGCGGATGCGAGTCCCCGAGAGCTGCCACGGCAGCCTTGCTGTCGATACCATCCTCCCATGTGCCCAGTAATGCCAAAGCTTGAACACGCCCCTCAGGTAATTCGCTATGCATCGCCACTTCGCGCAGCACGCTGACCGCTTCTCGATCATTACGCTCATACAGAAGCCGCGCAGCAGTCTCGCGATGCCAACCATTAGGATGCTCAGTGATCTTAGCTAAATCCTTCGTCGGCATCTCATCGAGCCGAGGGGATTCCCGACGGATCGGACGGTTCTTGGCTCGTATACGCCAAATACGTCCCTTGTCGCGACCTGACGTCAAATCCAATTGACTCTTGATCATCGGCGGCAAACTCGCAGGATGCTCGATCACCTCGCGAGCCATATCGGCCACGTAAAGACAGCCATCAGGTCCATCTCCCAATTGCACGGGACGAAACCAAATATCCTTCGACCTCGCAAATTCGGTCTTCTCATCCATCCGTTCACCACGCCACCACAAACCTTGCTTAACCATTCTCTTGCGATGAATCAAATTGCTTCCCACGTCTGCGACAAATGCAAGAGGCGTATCGCTCTTGGGCCACTGATCCCCATCGTAGATCACCACACCGGTCGCTCCCGTGAAATAGCCAGCAGCACGACCACCACCTTCGACCAAACCCGGAACCGCACCGCTGACTCGCAACTCCGTTCGCCATGTTCGCCAAGCTTCTACCGGCGATGCTCGAAACACTTCTGCCTGAGGACCATCCGCCGCCATGCTTCTGCGCATCGTCACCGGTCGAGATAAAAGCTGTGAGGTCCATTCCGGATACTGCCAAGCTAATATCTGTTGAAAATGATCACTATTGCTGCTGACGAATTTGTCACCCCATGGATTAAAGTCCATCCCATGCTGCCCACCACCTGCAACGGAGTAAATCTTTTTACTTCGCGTGTCGATCGCGAAATCCTGCAGCCTCAACTGCAAAGCTTCCGCCGTTAACAAACCGCGTATATCGCCGCCACTGCTACTGCCCGTAGCATGCCA
>JBEGUT010000089.1:0-10322 GCA_041178745.1 Planctomycetota bacterium
AAACTGCCTTCGCGGAGCGTGAAGACTTTGACGCATTGTTTACTCGTCGTGTCGAAAACGCGATCGAGATGGGAATGCGTTACCTTTACAGTCGCCAGAATGCCGATGGCAGTTTGCGGAGCAGTCGGTGGGGGCGTAACGTGGCTGTATGTGGACTGTCGGGTCTAGCAATGCTGGGCCGTGGTGTCCGATCGGGGCAAGGGGAGGGGGGGAAAGTCGTTCGAGGGATCGGCGAATATGTTTTATCGGCTTGCCAAGAAAGCGGTTTTATCTCGATCGATGGAACGTCAAGTCATGGCCCCATGTATGAACATGGTTTTGCCACTTTGTTTCTAGCTGAACTCTATGGTGCAGATCGGACATTAGAAATTCGCGATCGTCTCTCAAAAGCGGTGGACTTGATCGTTCGAACTCAAAATGGCCAGGGGGGGTGGCGATATGAACCACGTCCCATCGAAGCAGACCTTTCGGTTACGGTATGCCAATTGATGGCGCTGCGAGCAGCCAGAAATGCGGGAATCTATGTTCCCAACGAAACGGTCGATAAAGCAATCGATTATATCCGTAGGAGCCAGAATCCTGACGGCGGATATATGTATCAGCTCAGCGGTAGCGAAAGTCGATTCGCGCTGACGGCCGCTGCAATTGTTGCCCTCAATAGCGCAGGAATCTACGAAGGAAAAGATATTGATCAAGCTTTTCAATTCCTGAAATCGAACTTTGATGACAACCGAACGCTTCAGAGAAACACCTACTTTTATTACGCCCATTACTACTCGACTCAGGCGTTTTGGATTCGAGGTGGTAAGGATTGGGAACAGTGGTACGGACAGGTTCGTGATCTAGTACTTCGGATGCAAAATGATGATGGCAGTTGGTTTGACCACAGCGGCCCAGAGTATGGTACCGCGATGGCTTGCTTGATACTCAATATGCCACGAACCGTTCTACCTATTTTCCAGCGATAGGCCTCGACATGAATCTCTCCACCACGCGAGTTACTTGGATCCTGGCCTTGTGCACGCTAGCGGTCCTGAACGGCCTACTTGGCTCTGCAACCTCAACCTGTTGTGCAGAAGAAGGCGAAACCCGGGATTTAATTCTTGCTGCTAAAGTCATTCACAAAACTGAATTATTGAACTTGAGCGATCAAACGAAAGTGGAATTGATCGCCAATGGTGAAAAGCAACTTCGAGCGATTGGCGACATAGCACGCTGGGGAACACTACGTAATCCCAATCGAGTCCCAGTCGCACTGCTGAATGATGGCAGCCGACTTGTGGTACAGGGAATCCAGAAACAGAAAGAACGTTTCGCGATTCAATCTTTTTTATGGAAGGAAATCTTCATTGAAGAGCCTCTATTGCGTGGAATGATCCTGGCAACGCCAGGTTCTGATCAAAGATGGAATCAATGGATTGAACGAATGCTCACGGCTGACGGGCGGAACGATCAAGTTGCGGTGAAGGATCGCGGCTGGATCCAAGGAACCCTGATTTGGAGCGAGGACACGTTCGATTTAGTGCAGCCTTCGGGACGTTTGCTGCTGCGAGTTGATGGAGAAACGTTAGAATTAAAAATCGAAGAGATCGAAGCCATACTCTTCAGCCCAGTGTTAACTCCTACCGTTTCAATAACAGCATCCCATGAAATCGGTTTCAAAGACGGAAGTCGCATCACTTGCTCGCAGTGGTCGATCGATACAAATCAATTAACCCGATTCCACTTGACTGGTGGCCTTGAATTGAAATCTGCGGTATCGGTATCAGAACTCTCAAGCAGCGTCTGTTTTCTGGCAGGCTCTTCGAAAAACTTTTCTTACCTTTCGGATATGGAATCGGCTAGCTACAAGCACTTGGATTTTCTCAGCACGAAATGGGAACTTGGACGTGATCAAGATCTTTGGCGAAGAAAGTTGAAGCAAATAGGTGACGGTACCGAGGCAGGCGAAGTGGCCAAGGGACTTGCAATGCATGCGACATCTCAAGTCGCCTTTCGCTGGAATAAGTCAGCAGGAAAACTACTTGCCCAAGTTGTGCTGGCGGAACCAGAGCAACCCTCGACTACCTCGGCCGGATCGGCGATTACCAAAGTTTTGATATTGAAGGAAGGGAAGCTTGAAACCAAATACACTTCCGATCTAATCACACTCAAGTCACAACCTCAGGAAGTGGACGTGTCCATCACAGGTGCAGAACTTGTTATCTTGTTAGTCGATGCAGGCCCTCAGGGTACGATTGGCGATCATGTCCTGTGGCTCGATGCACGTATCGCCAAAGAGTAATTCAAGACACTTTTTACGAATATCGAAACGAGCACCACATCATGACATCGAATGATCAAACCTCCGGAACACCTGTGGCAGATGTCAGTTTGGCCGATTTTCAATTGAAAATTCGTCAAATGTATTTTGACAAAGATATCCAACGAGGTATCGATGGAACATTCATGTGGTTAATGGAGGAGGTCGGTGAACTCGCTACGGCTTTGCGACAGGGAACCCAAGAAAATAAAGAAGAAGAGTTCGCCGATGTAATTGCTTGGTTATCGACCATTGCCAATGTCGCTGGTGTCGATCTCAGTTATGCGATCCAGCAAAAATATGGAAGCGGCTGCCCTGGATGCCAACGCTGGGTTTGCACTTGTCCGCTGACGGAAAAACCGTAGCAGCCAAAAATGTTCGACATCACATTTCGATTTTATTCATTCAAGGAGGATGACTATGTCGCGAGACTCTGAGATCCCTTCGGTTCCGTTGCGAGCTGAAATTGTAATACCGGCTCGCCTTGCCTCAACACGTTTACCGAAAAAAATGTTGTTGGCCGAAACTGGTAAGCCACTCATTCAGCACACCTATGAAACCGCAATTCGCGCTCGCGGGGCGGTTGGTGTGACCGTCGCGGTCGATCATCCTCGGTTATTGGAGGCGGTTAAAAATTTTGGCGGTTCGGTACAAATGACCGACCCGGCTGCCGCAAGTGGAACCGATCGTGTCGCCGAAGTAGCTCGTAGCCGTCCCGATCTGGATGCGATCATCAATGTTCAAGGGGACGAACCGGAAATGGATCCGGTGGCGATCGAAACCTGTATCGCCCTATTGCAACAAAATCCGGGCGCGGCCATCGCGACGCTGGCAACTCCCATTCGCAACAAACAGTCGCTGGAAGACCCAGCCTGCGTAAAAGTGATACTCGACCACCATGGTCGAGCGATTTATTTCTCCCGTAGCGTCATCCCGCATCCGCGAAGTTGGGACGACAACTACCTAAACCAGTCACCCCCACTTTATTTGCAACACCTTGGAATTTACGGGTATCGACGCGATTTCCTATTGAAAGTAGGTACCGTGCCTAAGAGTCCGTTGGAGGAAGTAGAAAAACTGGAGCAACTTCGTTTTTTGCAAGCGGGGTATTCCATCGTTGTGGGGGTTGTGCCAGAGGCCCCCAGGGGCATCGACACACGGGCCGACTATGAAGCCTTTGTCAGACGGCAGCAAGGCTGGTAAGATCGTAGTTAGGGCGGAACGTGGTTCTTCGACTCTGAGCATTCACATGACTGGGATACCACCCCGGAGAGATGCATGTGCAGGCACTACAGACCTTAGGTTTTCAGTACCTTGGCTTGGCGATAACTTGATTTCCATTGGTAATGGATTGTCCGAATTGGGTGCAAACCCTTCCCCTCCGCGAATCGATCTCCCTCATTTCGGCCCTGTTAGTTCGGGGCAGTGTTTGCACATTACGATTTAAAGGCTTGAAGGATTGGGTGATAGAATGACCAAGCACATTTTTGTAACCGGTGGGGTTGTCAGTTCGATCGGAAAAGGGCTGACTAGCGCCTCGATCGGTATGCTGCTGGAAGCACGCGGCCTTCGTGTTCGCATGCAAAAACTCGATCCCTACATCAATGTCGATCCAGGAACGATGAGTCCTTATCAACATGGCGAGGTCTATGTTCTGGATGATGGTTCCGAGACCGACCTCGATTTGGGCCATTACGAACGATTCACCAGCGGCCCACTCACCAGAGACTCAAACTACACCACCGGACAGATTTATATGTCGGTGATTGAGAAGGAGCGCCGAGGTCAATTTCTTGGAAAAACGGTTCAGGTCATCCCGCACATTACCAACGAAATCAAGAGCGTGATTTCCAAGTTGGCCGGCCCCGAAACCGATGTCGTCATTACAGAAATCGGTGGCACCATTGGCGATATCGAGAGCCTTCCTTTTCTAGAAGCGATTCGTCAAATTCCACTGGAGGTCGGCAAAGAGAATTGCCTCTTCATCCATCTTACGTTAGTGCCCTATCTGAAAGCTGCTGCGGAACTGAAAACTAAGCCAACTCAGCACTCCGTTGGCCAACTACGTCAAATCGGTATCCAGCCCGACATCCTCATTTGCCGTTGTGAGCAAAGCATCTCTCGTGAAGAACGAGAGAAAATTGCTCTGTTCTGCAATGTGCCAATCCAAGCGGTAATCGAAGAGAAAGACAAAGATTTCTCGATCTACGAAGTACCTCTGAGCTTGGTTGATAACGGCTTAGATGACTTGATCTGCAAACGCCTAAGTCTCTCGACGAAGCAACCCGATATTTCACCTTGGAATGAAATCTTGCATCGCTTGAGAAACCCCAAGCACGAGATTAGTATCGCCGTCGTAGGTAAATACGCCGAACACAAAGATGCGTATAAATCGATCTACGAGTCGCTCGATCACGCCGGGATACACCATCACGCTCATGTGCGTGTCTCTCGCATCCAGAGTATTGACGTTGAGAACGAAGGGGCTGAGCGATTGTTGAGCGGCTACGATGGGATATTGATTCCGGGTGGTTTTGGCGAACGAGGTATTGAAGGCAAAGTTCAATCCATTCGCTTTGCTCGCGAAAGGCAGATTCCCTTTTTCGGTATCTGCCTCGGCATGCAATGCGCAGCCATCGAATTCGCGAGAAATGTGGTTGGTCTCAACAAAGCTCATTCATCGGAATTCGATAAAGACACTCCACATCCTGTCATCTGTTTGCTTGATGATCAACGCGAAATCACGCTACTAGGCGGCACCATGCGACTGGGTTCGCAAACTGCAATGCTGCAACCAGGATCGCTCGCGCATCAAGCTTACTTGACCGAAAGCGTTCGGGAACGGCATCGCCATCGCTACGAATTCAATAACGTTTACCGCAATCAATTTGAAGCTCACGGCATGCGATTCAGCGGAACATCGCCCGATGGAGAACTCGTCGAAATTCTTGAATTGACCGGTCATCCATGGTTCCTTGCCGTTCAATTCCATCCCGAATTTAAATCAAAACCAACGGCCGCTCATCCTCTCTTTTCGGCTTTCATCGGTGCTGCAATCGCTCGACATGGAAGACGCAAAGGACGTTCGGCCGATCAAGTCGAAATGGTCTAATGTACTAATGGCCTGAGATAGTTATTGAGTACGTCAAAAAAACCCAAACTCATTGTCGATGAAGATTGGAATCGCCAAGTGGAACGAGAAAAACAAGAAGTCTCTGCGGAGTCGGAAAACGAAGAATCGATGGATCAGATCTCGATGGACGATATCGAGAATCTCCCGCCACCCCCACCTGCAAATTTTGAAACCCTAGTCAGTGGATTGGCTACCCAATCATTGGCGGCCATGGGGCAATTTGATCCAACACAAAAGCGTTTGGATTACGCCAAGCACTACATCGACCTGCTGGAAGTCGTGCAGCAGAAAACTGTCCGAAATCTTACGGGCCAAGAGCATGATATGCTCAAGACCGTTCTTCATCAGTTGCGATTATTGTTCGTAAGTGTTCCAGGTGGAAACGATAGCCAGGACAAGACACCTGGCAGCAGCGAATCCTAGATTGCCTGAGACTAGATTGCTTGAGAGCAAAAGACCATTTTATCTTAATTCACCCCTCATCGAGTAACCCATGATCCAGCAATCCATCAAGGATCGAGTGACACGATTCGTACTTCCCAAAGTTCGAACGCCAGCCCAATACATCGGGGGTGAACCCAACAGCATTCGCAAGGATCATCAGAATATGGCGGGCACGCTCTGCGTCGCCTTCCCCGATGCCTATACGATCGGCATGAGCCACCATGGGCTGCAAGTTCTCTATTCGCTTATCAATGCGAGACCGGACTGGGCCTGTGAACGTGTCTTTACACCCTGGCCCGATGCAGAAGAATTAATGCGCAAGCATGAGATTCCACTGTATGGCTTGGAAACTTTCACGCCGCTAAACGAATTTGATATCCTGGGCTTCTCGCTGCAATACGAAATCAGCTCGCCAAACGTTTTGACGATGCTCGATCTAGGTCGCATACCCCTGCATGCATCCGAAAGAACTCTAGCAGTTCCCTTGGTTGTTGCAGGAGGACCATGCTGCCAAAATCCTGAACCGATGGCCGACTTTATCGACCTATTTGTCACCGGCGATGGCGAACCCGCTCTACCGGAGATTTGTGACCTATGGGTCAAAATCAAAAATCGCTTCAAGGAAAGCGAAGGGGTCCTGGAAGGTGACGAAGGACGCCGACAGCGCACTGAAGCTCTCGCCGAAATGGCCAAACAACTACCTTACGCCTACGTTCCGAGATTCTATGAACCTGAGTTCCGCGATGGACGCATCGTGGCTTTAAACCGCACACGCAGCGATGTACCGGAAACCATCGAACCATCAGTCATCCGTGACCTCGACTCCATTCCCTTACCCGTCAAACCCGTTGTTCCACTGGTCGAATGCGTGCATGATCGAATCGCGATCGAAATCATGCGTGGCTGTCCTTGGCAATGCCGTTTTTGCCAAAGCACGGTCATCAAACGTCCGCTGCGGATCCGAACGGTTGACACGATCATCAACGCCGCCCTGGAAAGTTATCACAACACCGGCTTCAACGAGATCAGTATCCTGTCGCTCTCCAGCAGCGACTATCCGCACTTCGAAGAACTGGTCACGCGACTCAAACAGGTTTTCAAACCTCTCGGAGTTAATATTGCGGTTCCCAGTTTGCGAGTTAACGAACAGCTAAAAACTTTAGCTGAACTAGTGGGCAATGACCGCCGCAGCGGGCTCACTCTTGCCCCCGAAGTTGCTCGCGATGACATGCGTGAACAGATTCGTAAGAAAATCAAAAACGAAGATCTGTACGAAGGCTGCCGTACCGCTTTCAAGAACAACTACGAAAGTGTCAAACTTTATTTCTTATGCGGCTTGCCGGGTGAACGCCCTGTCGATCTCGATGGTATCGTTGAAATGGCCGAGACCATTGCGAAAATTGGCAAAGAAGTTCGCGGTCGCTACGCTAAAGTTACTGCCAGCGTTTCTAATTTCGTTCCCAAGGCACACACACCTTATCAGTGGAACGGCATGCAGAGACGCGAATACTTTGAGTGGGCACACAAGTATCTCTACAGCAAAAAAACGATACGTTCGGTCAATATCAAATGCCATAACATTGAAACCAGTTTGCTAGAAGGTGTTCTTTCCCGCGGTGACCGTCGAACGGGCCGAGCCATTGAACTGGCATGGCGACGCGGCGCTCGAATGGATGGCTGGACTGAAAACCTCGATCCCAAACGTTGGTGGGCTGCGATTAATGATGCCGGTATCGATGCTGAAAAACAAATGCATGAACCCTATCAGCTAACAGACAAACTTCCTTGGGATCACGTCAATGTAAAGTACGGTCGCCTTTACCTCGAGAAAGAGCAAAATCGTGCGGTCATCGCTCTCAACGCAATGGCCGACGCAACTTGAAATGGCCCGCCGCGATAGGCACGTGCAATGCCTGTCTATCTCGTAGAGAAATACCTCGTGTCGGCTTGAATCTATAAAAAGCGACTACGAAATAATCTCTTTGATCACATGACCATGCACATCCGTAAGACGCATATCGCGACCACTGAATCTGAACGTCAGTCGCTCGTGATCGACTCCCATTAAATACAGTATCGTGGCATGCATGTCATGAATCTGCAGAGGATTCTCGACTGCCTTGTAACCGTACTCATCGGTCGCACCATAAATCGAGCCACCTTTGATGCCGCCACCAGCCATCCAAATGCTAAAGGCAAATGGATTATGATCGCGTCCATCAGCACCTTGGGCAAAAGGCGTACGTCCAAATTCTCCCGACCAAACGATGAGTGTTTTCTCGAGCAATCCCCGCTGAGCCAAGTCTTCAATCAAAGCTCCGATCGGCTGGTCTACCGCTAAAGCATTTTTCGTATGACCATCGCGAAGGTTTGCATGCTGATCCCAGCGATCATGTCCTACGCTAGGACAGGTTAATTCAATAAAACGAACACCTTGCTCGACCAATCGTCTAGCGACTAAACACTGCTTGCCATAACTTGCAGTTTGAGCATTCTCGCTGGAGCAACCATACATCTGTAGCGTCTGCGGTGTTTCGCCTGATAGGTCCGTCACTTCCGGAACCGCCATCTGCATCTTGTAAGCGAGTTCGTAATTGCGAATCGCGCTTTCGATCGCATCATGCTTGCCGGTTTGACTCAGCGTCATCTGCTCCAAAGAATCGAGCATCGAACGGCGGGCAGCTAGCCTAGCCGGTTCAGCAGAAACGGCCGGCTTGAGATTGGCAAGGGCAGGGGCCGAAGGAGAGAAAACTGAAGCTTGATAGGATGCAGGTAGAAAGCCATTTCCAAAACACTCGATACCACCAGGAGGAATAAGACCGCCGTTGAGTACGATAAAACCAGGAAGATTCTGGGAGGCAGTTCCCAAACCGTAGGTCGCCCAAGCTCCCATGCTCGGTCGCCCCGCAATACCGATCCCCGAATGAAGAAAGTAGTTAGCCGAAGTATGTTCCGAGAACGCACTGGTCATCGAACGCACGACAGCTAATCGATCAGCATGCTTAGCAATATTCGGAAATAAATCGCTGATTGGAATCCCGCTCTCACCGTACTGATTGAACTTCCATGGACTACCTAAAGTAGCCCCATTGTTATCAAACTGAGTCGGCTCCATTTTCATCTTAAATGGCTGCCCATTCTCTTCGCTCAGTCGCGGCTTGGGATCAAAAGTATCCATCTGAGATGGACCACCATCCATGTAAAGAAAAATAATGTGCTCCGCCTTCGCCTCATGGTGCAGGCCTTGTTTGCCCGCCATCGCTTCCTGAGCCTGCATATACGCTAAAGCCACCGCGCCGAAGCCGACACCCCAGCGAGAGAGGAAGTCACGCCGCGAAAAAACCTGCTGCTGATAACGACAGACCATAGCAATCTCTTTTCCTAGCGGATGAATAAGAACTCTTTACGGTTCAGCAGAGTATGGGCCACATCGAACCATGCTTGGTCACTGTAATTGGCTTCCTTGAGATAAGCCAACATCAACGACACTTCCTTTATCTCACCTCTTCGCCCAAGCGACTCTTCAAACATTTTCTGTAACTGATCTTCTGGAGCAAGTTGCATCGCCTTAAGACGATTACACCATTTTTGGCACTGGTCATAAACCAGCGGATCATTCAGCAGTGCCAACGCCTGCGCGGGAACATTCGACTGGTTACGCTTCGTCTGCGGAGCCTGCGGAGTAGGCAAATCAAATGCAGTCAGCAATGGATTAGGAAAGTTTCGGCGGATTTCTAAGTAGACGCTTCGTCGTCCATTACCATTAAGCGGACCACTTGAACCAGGGCGCCCTCGTCCCTGCATTTCAGGAGTGATGTGAGCGGCGACGCTGGGTCCACACATCGTAAGATTCAAATCGCCTCCCAATTGCAGCAATCGATCTCGCAGAATTTCCGCCGATAATCGCTTCACTGGCATATAGCTCCACCACAGATTCGATGGATCCGCGGCTAGACGCTCGGAATCCACTTCGCTGGATAGACGATAGGAATGTGAAAGCACAAGTTCCCGCACAAGATACTTCAGCGACCAACTGTTACGCATCATCTCCAGCGATAAATAGTCCAAAAGCTCAGGATGACTTGGACGCCCCCCAAGAACTCCAAGATTGTCGGTTGTATCGACCAATCCACGACCAAACAATTGAGCCCACACACGATTAACAACCACTCGCGAAGTAAGCGGATTCTTCGAAGCCACCAAGACGTTGGCCATCTCGCGTCTTCCAGAACCAGATCGCTCTGCAGATGCATTCTCTGCATTGCCAAGCGAATAGGCTGTGGCAGACAAATCGCCCCTAGAAACAACATCACCCAACTCCTTCGGATTGCCTCGCAAAAAGACAGGAGAGTTCTCTCCAGTTCCCTCGATTGTCATTAGACAGCGTCCCAGTGGCGGAGTCTGCTGATCGATACCTCTCAACTCAGCGACCTTGCTATTCCA
>JBEGUT010000090.1:0-10314 GCA_041178745.1 Planctomycetota bacterium
AATGCGAGCGTTGGGAAGCGCATAGCGTTTACCCTTCGCTCCAGCCGCTAGCAGCACAGCGCCCATCGATGCAGCTTGACCGATGCAGTAGGTTGCCACATCGCAAGAGACGAACTGCATGGTGTCATAGATGGCCATCCCTGCGCTGACACTACCGCCAGGCGAGTTGATGTAAAGGTGAATGTCCGCTTTGGGGTCATCCGATTGCAGGAAGAGCATTTGCGCGACCAATGCATTAGCAACTTGGTCGTCGACTTGGCTTCCTAAAAAAATGATTCGGTCCTTCAGCAAACGGCTGTAAATGTCATACATCCGTTCCTCACGACCGCTTTTCTCGATGACGTATGGAATTAATGGCATCGTAATGATCCTGAAAAATATGGTGAGTGAGAGAAACGGTTCCGCTTACTTATCGTCCTCTTCAGCGGCAGCTTGCTGCTTGGTCAACACCTGATCGACCAAGCCATACTCGATAGCTTGTTCGGCAGATAGGAAGAAATCGCGGTCGGTGTCTTTGGCGATTTGATCAACCGATTTTCCAGTGTGGTTGGACAGGATCGTATTGAGTGTTTCCCGGTAGCGAAGAATTTCGGCTGCCTGGATTTCGATATCGGTAACCTGGCCGCTGACGCCACCAGCGGGTTGGTGCACCATGACGCGACTGTTCGGAAGCACATACCGTTTTCCCTTGGTACCACCGGCCAGTAGAACAGCACCACCACTGGCGGCCTGTCCGACGCAGTATGTTGCTACAGGGCATGAAAGCATCTGCATGGTGTCATAGATGGCCAATGTCGCGACGACATCACCACCTGGTGAGTTGATGTAAAGGTGAATGTCTTTGCGGCGATTTTCGCTTTGCAAATAGAGAAGTTTCATCACCACTTCATTGGCGTTGCCGGTGTAGATTTCACCTTGCAAGAAGATGATTCGGTTTTCCAGCAACAAGTCGCCAAGAGTCAATTGACGCTGGCGTTGGACGCTCTGGTAACTGTGTGAATCCCGGATGGGCGGTAAGGCAGAAAGCTGGCTCAAAGTGCGTTCCTTCCTGAAGAGCAGTAAGATTCCGCTGAGGAAACCTCAAGATGTATGCGAAAGTAGACTCCACCGCCAGAGGAGGCTGCGGAATCGTTATTCCATATGGTTTCCGTTTGCTCGCTGCAAGGCAAGATGGCAGTAACTCGAATTCCTCCAAGCTACTGTTTCTGGAATGCATTTTCTCGAGCAAAGTAGGAAATCATATTCGAGAGAATTTTGGGAAAATAAAGCGATAAGCCATTCTTTTCTTTTCAACTCTCTCATCAAACCCCTATCAAGCTTCAGGGGGTGAATTCGTAGAATCCCCTTCCCTGAGGCATATGTTAGACGAGCCAACCGCTCCGGTTGGCTCGCACTTTTTCCTTTCGGCGGAGCAAGAACTCTACCGATTTTATTGTGTCAGACTTTATTGTGTCAGACTTTTCTAGATCCCGACTAGCTCACCTTACCAGCAGAGCTTTTGTTTTTGGATTCACTCAGATCGTTATCGAACTTCGCTTCGGGAATGTCAGCGACTCCCGGAGCAACTGCGTTATCCAAAGCGTAAGCGGTTGGTTCTTCCGCGATTAACTTCGGATCATCGTAATCGCTCAAATTGGCTGCCCCGGTGACCAGTTCAATCACCTGACGTTCGATAATTTGATTACGCAAAGCATCCATCTGCCCTGACTTTTCCAGGCGAGTTCGGACGCGACGCGGTGACATTTCACTCTGCTCAGCAATCAGCTGAATTTCAGCTTCATACTGCTCAGCGCTTGGCTCGATTTTGTGTTCCTCGGCGATTTTCTCAAGGATGAAGTGTTCGCGAAGAGCCTGGATCGTGATAGCTTGAGCGTTTCGTCGAGAAAGATTAATCATCTCTCTGACCTGATCCGCATTGAAACCACTGCGTTGTAACTCCAGCATCTGGCGTTGAATTTCACGCTGTGACTGGCGTTTTACTAGATCCTCAGGCAAATCGAATTTTGCATCTTTGGTCAGTTCTGTAGTAACTTGCCGACGCAATTCCTGTTGCTGCCGATATTCCAACTGACGCTGCAGTTCGATGCGTACATAATCCTTCAGCTCGGAAGTGTCTTTGAAGCCGAGTTGATCAAGCAAAGCTTTGGATAGTTCATTGACATCAAGGCGAGCCACTTCAACCACGTCAATCGTTACGTCAACTTCCTTGTTGCGGAACGCTTCGTTGCTGCAGTCTTCTGAAATCTTAACCTTGGTTGATAGACTTGCTCCCTCTCGCGCTCCAGTGAGCAATTCGCCGAAGTTACTGATTTCGGCGTCAGGGAAGCTAAGGGTTGGACGGAGTTCGACCCGTACTTCGTCAACGCTATTGATGACCTGACCCCCGTCAGCGAACTTCAAATTAACCAAAAGCTGGTCACCGATCTTCGCAGCGTCATCCACGGCAGTGCCGGTGCTGAAACGAGACAGAGTCCGCTTCAAATGGCGTTCGATTTCTTCGTCCGAGAAGGTGTGGGTTGGGCGTTTTAGTGCCAAGCCTTTCCAGTTCGGAGTATCAAATTCGGGGCGAACTTCAATCGTGAATTCGTAAATGAAATCGCCTTCCTTGGGAAGTTCGATCACTTCAATATCGAAGTTAGGCTCACTGATGGCCGAAAATTGGCCTGACTCAGTAACCTGCTGGAGCGATTGCATGAGCAAGGAGTTCTTCACCTGCTCGGAGACTTGATCGTAGAATTTTTTTTCTACCAATTTGCGAGGAGCTTTGCCGATGCGGAACCCCGGCAAATCGGCACGGGGACGCAAATCGTCAAAAGCTTTCTGCATCGCTTTGGTGATCTCTTCGCGAGGAACTGTCACCACCACATGTCGAACGCAGGAACTTGGACTATCGATCTTTGACGTGATCTTTAGTTGTTCTGGCGTACCTTCCGCAGCATCGAGAACCACGCTATTCGCAGAATCATCCATCTCTATTTCCACCCGGAATCCGGCCATTGGGATTTTCTTACGATACACAAAACACAAAAGGGGCAAGCACGGCCTTCAGAGCGGGTGATGGGATTCGAACCCACGACAACAACGTTGGCAACGTTGTGCTCTACCAACTGAGCTACACCCGCTTGAAACGCTTTAAGGCCGTCCGCTTGCCCCACCGACGTTATTTCGTCGGCAAGATTTGCGCGACTTGCACGCAAATTTGAGGCTCGGATTATAAAGATTGCTACGAGGCTTGCAAGAGAACCTTGCCGGAAAGGTGCCATGTAGTCGGTAGGATCCGTCTAGTTTACCTTAACAGCGAGTTTCCCCAGGATTTACGCCCTATCGACGATGCCACGTGCCTCTCAGGTTGCTTTTGTATCGGAAATTTTGGCTCACGGTCAGGAGTTTGTCATGTCCCTGCTCGCTCATTTTTCCCAAATAAGCCTCTTTACCTGGCTACGCTTTTTGGTGGGGATTCTGCAAATCAAAGCGAGTTTTCTGGAAATCGTTTCCCAAAACGGGAGGATTCACTGGGCCGGAAACCAGGGAGTGGATCGAGCACTGGTAGCCAGCAGCAATGTCAAAAGTACATGGCTGAGAGACCTTGGGATGAATTTCCATTTTTTTCGATCTGTTTTTTGTCCAAAATCGCGATTAACAGCCCTCTTTCTTTCCACTGCATCGATTTCGCCAATGGCGATTTTCTTTTTTGCCCTTAATTCTTTGGCAATTTATCCTTTCACCACTCTGCCGTTCGGCTCGGTCAAAGTCTTCGCCGGAGTCACGTCCAGCCAAACGGTCTTGGTGGTCAACGGAGCTTCGGAAAACTCCCGTACGATTGCCAATCACTATGCCAACTGGAGAAGTATTCCTGTCCGGAACATCATCGTACTGCCAGATGTTCCAGCAACCGAATCGATCCCTGTCGAAGCTTTTCGCACCAAAATTTTGCAACCGCTCTTAGCGGAAATCGATCGCAGACAACTCGGCTCGCACATCCGTTGTATCGCCTATTCGGCCGACTTCCCGACTGCGATTGAAATTGAGAAGGATCTCGCGGCGATTGAGAATCGCCCCATTTTTATCACACCGGTGGGTTCACTCAATGGCTTGACTTATCTTTACTCTTTGGTGCTACAGCAAACTCCTCAATATGTTTCGCTGGATGCTAATTTTTATAGTCGCCGTGCAGCGAGTCATTTCTTTACCAACCCGTTTCCCGCCAATAAATCAAAACGCTGGGAGGATATCGAAACCTTGGTGCAGCAGCAGAAGCATCTGGATGCGGCGAATGCCTACGACAAGATTTTGCTTGAAATGCCTAATCAATTTCCTGCTGCTTACTTAGCATCGCAACATTACGCATTGGCTGGAAAGCAAGATCAAGCGTTTGATTTATTGACCGCAGCTGTAGATGCCGGCTGGTGTTTTCGCGAGGAAGCAGAATCGAACAAAGCCTTCGAGGAGATGAAGAAACTTTCTCAGTGGCAAACTATCTTTGAACCTGTTGTAGATTTCCCTTTTGATCATCAACCTTCAATCGGTTTCGAAGCTAAGGCGTTTTGGGGCCCCAATGGTATCCCGAGTTCTGTGCCTGAAGAGGGAATTCGCTACATGCTTTCGGCCGTACTGGCCGTGACGCGTGGGCAAGGTACCTCCGTGGAGGAAGCGCTCGCGGCGTTACGCCAAAGCGTCTATGCCGACTTTACCAATCCTCAAGGAACTTTTTATTTTACATCGACTTCGGATATCCGCACCAAAACGCGACTTCCAGCGTTCCACTTAGCGATTCAATCGCTGAAACGCTTGGGCTTTCAAGCGGAGATTGTTCAGGCTCAGTTGCCGCAAGACAAGCGGGATTGCTTGGGGGTCATGTTGGGTACTCCCGACTTCGATTGGAATGCGTCCGGTGCCCAATTACAGGCGGGTGCGATCGCAGAGAATTTAACAAGCTTGGGGGGCATTATGACGCCGGGGCCAGGGCAGACGAAGCTCTCTGCTTTCATTCGCGCAGGTGCTGCAGCAAGCAGCGGTACGGTTACGGAACCGTATGCAATTCAAGCAAAGTTTCCGCATCCGATGATTCAAGCACATTATGCCGAAGGGGCAACGCTAGCTGAAGCGTTCTACATGTCTGTCACCGGCCCATATCAGTTGCTGATTGTCGGTGATCCACTTTGCCAACCTTTCAATCATCCACCCCGTTTTGAAGTTGAAGGTTTACAAGTCGGTCAAACAGTGTCTGGCATTTTAAAATTAAAACTTAAGCCCACCACTTCAGCATCGCTATCGAATAATAAATCGGACAAGGTTGATGGTGAGCCAACGAGCGATTCGCAACTTGCTCCAGCCACAAGCCCTCGGCAAAGTCAGGACACAAGTGTTGCCGCGAAAACGGAAATGCAGATTCAGAAAATCCAAATCTTGATCGACGGCCGTCTCGTGCAGGAATCGTCATTCGCTGAAAACATTTCAATCGATCTTAGTCACCTGCAGTCCGGTTACCATGAGATGTCTTTGATAGCCACCGATGCTTCTTGGTTGCAGAGAGAATGGGAGTTAAGGATTCCCTTCTACTCGATGATCGAAAAAGATGAAATCGCCATTCAATCTGCGGATGTCGTTTCCCGCGAAGGTGAAGAGTTCTGGGAAGTTCGATTGGAAGCGAGTCGGGCTGATGCCATCGAGTTGCAAGTGTGGGGAGAAAGCCTTGGAAGGGTCGAGGGAACGCAGGGAGTCATTCAAGTCCGAAAGAAAGGTTTGGGCTTCGGGCCAATCTCGTTGCAACCCATTGCAATTGTGGGAGAGAACCGTATTTTGGGGACCCCCAAGATCGTCATAATCCAATAGGGAAGTCCGAGGGGTAGAGACTTTTTTCGCGATATTACAAAGCGAGGAAAGTCCCTATTCCACAAAGCATTTACGTGCAGGACAGCCGCTTTTCGTGCGAAGATGGGGGTTGCTATTCTGGCTCGTAAATGAGAGATATCCTTACGGCAGAAATGATGTTCCGACCACATGTTCCCTTTGCTGTACAAAGGTGGAGAATCTCTCAAGTGAAATGCTCGGCAGCACAATTCAGGCAGACTGCATAAACCGAGCGAGTAATTGAGGATTCCGAGCGAGATAATTCCGAGTGCATTGAGAAAGATAGAAAGTCGACGGAGTGAAACATGGCAACGGATTCACGAGGCCCCAAGGGAAAGGGAGCAGCAGAAGGAAGAACACGAGGCCGAAGGCCGCGCAAAGATGGTACGTTTGAAGGTGGCGAAAATAATTTGCTCGCGGCAACCCCTGCTGAAATATTAGAGAAGTCACCACCTTGGGATCTCGATGCCGAAATGGGAGTACTCGGCAGTATTCTTCTCCATCCTGATGTCTGCGATGAATTGGTTTTGTTACTTCGAGCTGACGATTTTTACGATGATGCTCACCGCAAATTGTTTCAGCACATGGTGGGAATGTACGAGTCGGGACGCCGCATCGATACGACGTTGTTAGTGAATCAACTCAAGACCGGAGGCGATTATGAACTCGTCGGTGGTGCCGCCTATCTAGCCAAGCTTGCTAAAAGCGTTGGCAACGTTGGGCATGCAGTGTATTACGCAGAAATTGTGCGTGATAAAGCGGTGCTAAGGCGTTTGATCGAAGCGAGCAGTTCTATTTTGCAGGAAGCGTATCAGGAATCGGTTGTCACCAAAGAATTGGTGTCACAGGCCGAACAGCGAATCTTCCGGATTCAAGATGAGCGGAGCGGAGCCGCTGCAGAGTCGATCAGTGATATTCTTCGTCGAGCTTTGGATCGTATCGATGCTCGAATGGAAGGAACGCATGTCGACGGCGGCGTTGAAACATGCCTTTCAGATTTCGACGCTCGCACCGGTGGGTTGCACAACGGCGAACTGATTATTTTAGCCGCACGTCCGAGTATGGGTAAAACGGCACTCGCGATGAATATCGCCGAGAACGTGGTACTGAAAGGAAAAGCTCCCGTGTTGTTCGTGAGCTTGGAAATGTCGGGAATCGAACTAGCCGACCGTCTCCTCTGCTCAGTTGCTCGCGTTAACGGACATCGCTTGCGCAATGGTAGTATCAGCAAAGAAGATCGATTAAGGTTAGTGCAGAAGGCAGGTGAGATCGCAGTCGCTCCACTCTATGTCGATGATACGCCGACGCGCACGGTGAGCGAGATCGCTGCCGTAGCAAGACGTATCCGCCAGAGGGAAAAACGTTTGGGGTTGATTGTCATCGACTATCTTCAGTTGATCGAGCCAGATAATCCCAAAGATCCTCGTCAGGAGCAGGTGGCGAAAATCGCGAGGCGACTCAAAGGGATGGCGCGTGAGCAAGAAGTTCCAGTGCTCTGTTTGGCTCAGTTGAATCGTCAAGCGGAAGACAGTAAAGATCATCGCCCGCGTCTAAGTCACTTGCGCGAGTCGGGAGCCATTGAGCAAGATGCTGACGTTGTAATGTTTGTTCACCGTGAAGAGTATTATCACCGTGGAGAAGAAGCGGCCCAGTATGCAGGTCAAGCCGAGATCATCATCGCCAAGCAACGTAACGGTCCTATCGGTGAAATCGAATTGGTCTGGGAAAAAGAATTCACTCGGTTCGGCGATAAGGCTCCTGACCGTCTGAGCGAATTTGATTCCTACGCGGACTTTTCGCCACAGGGACGGCCCGGATAGTAAAGCCTGATGCAATCAAGCAATAAGCTTTCGACGGTTAAGACTGTTAACTTGTGAAGGATTCTGGGCGAAGCCTGATTTGATCACGGTTTCACTATTGCGATTTCTTTGCTTGGCCGTGAGAACTCAATCAGGTTGCCAACTTCGATGGTGAAACGCTCGTTGGAGTTTGGTTGTCTTGGAAGTTGGCGAAGATGGCCGCTGGCGGACGACGCGGTTTAGTGCGTCTGTCGGTTTCTGAAGCGAGTTGGCTGAGGCTGGTTGGATTCGCAGAACCTGATGTCTGCGGCGCGGGAGATAGCGATTCAGCGATCTCCGCTAAACTCTTCGTAAGCCCTTCGTAGTTGATGGGGTTTTCGGAGCTGTTTTGCCGAGTTTTGATTGAATCCGCCTCGACTTGAGCGATGATCGGCTGGGGAGAGGAAAGCTGACTGGAAGGTGAGAATTCAGGATTGGCGTGATTTGTGCGAATGGCAACAGATTCCTGATTGCAAGCCGTTGGAGCTGGCGATGAATCGGCAACGCTCGATAGAGCAGATGAAGCGGTATTCATTGCCGATCGATGGGCTGGGGAATTGCGAAGTTCATGGATGGGTGACGAGTTGGGGGCGAGTTGCAACGCGGCTTGGCTTGCAGCATAAATGTGATCACTCCAGCGACGGCCGTGACGGATTCCAAGGTCAATCGGAGCCAGCAGCAATACCAGTCCGATACCTGAGAGAAAGCCAGCCAAAATCGATAGACAAATCAAGGTTTTCTTTCCCGGCCCAGCAGGTTTGTCGCCTACAACCGGAGCATCGAGTCGGGTGATTAAACTTTCTTGGGCCGCCGCAAGTCGGTTGGCTTCAGCCACTGAATGATCTCGTTCAATTTGTTCCATAATCGTAGTTCGGTTGCGAACTTCTGCCAATGCATTGGCATAATCGGCTCGTACATTTGCTAGGCTAGCGATGCGTCGTTGGCCTGCTATCAGCTGCTCATCCAGCAAAGCAATGCGCTGCTCGGTCACTCGGAGTTCCGTTTCCAAGGTCGATTTGGCTAAACGCAATTCTTCGCCCAGACTTTGGCGAATCGTCGATCTAGCCACACGAGCAGCTTTAACTGAGGGATGGTTGCTGGTGAATCGCCCAGTCAATTGCGATTCCTGAATGGTCGAATCGACCAGACCTTCACAAAGTTTTTTTAGTCCAGGCTGTGCATTGAGCAGTGTGCTAGGAGCGACTAATACTCGCGATGGATCTTCTTGCAGATGTTCCAGAAAGGAAATGTCTTCTCTGAGTTGGCGAAACTGAATTTCGGCTTGACGTTTTTCATTGGTCCACTGATCGATCTGCACTTTCACGGTTCCGCCACCGGAAAATGAATCGGTAAGACCACGCAAATCGTTGAGATCTTGACCAACTTCGGTCTCGATTTCTTTCAGTTTCTCCGTGGCTTCATTGCGTTGGGATCTCGCTATAGCCAAGGAATGTTCAAGTTCTTTGACGATGCCATGATATCTGGCCATACGAACTTCTTGCAGTCGTTTTTCAAGGGCATCGCAAATTGCTGTGTTGATTCGAATCGCGTTTTCTTTTGAACTGTCCGATGCATCAATATAGAAAATTTCGGTAGTCCCAAATTCGCTTCCTTTAGGACTACGAATTGAGAACTGTTTGAGCAGCTGTCGCACCATCTCATCCGATGGAAGCTTTTCCGAATGATTCGAAAGAGACTGCAAAGCTTGCCGAATCATTTCCGGATTGCGGGCGATCTCCATGATCGTTTCCTGAGCCGCTTTCATCGCTTCTTTGTTGTCGAATCGACCTTGGCGATTCAAGGTACCACCGACTTCATCGCGAATGATGACAGCCTGAGAGGCAACCCACATATCCTGCTTCAGGAAGGTAACGTAAAGAACTCCCAACGAAGTCGACGCAACGGTTGTCGCGAGCCAAAGAGGTGACCAGCGGAGCATGGTACGAATGATGTTGTGAAGAACGTTGGGCGTTGAGGGCATATTCGACTCTGGCCTTTGATTGGCGGAGGTTTCAGTCGCTATCCCAGGCATTGAGATAGTTTTGGATCCACCGCTCGTAGTTTTGGATCCACCGCTCGTGGATGGTTAAACTGTACGGCAGACATTCCGCAGACGTCGGTCGAACTCATCAGACGCCATCAATCCGAAGCGAGGAAATCGATGACTTTATCAATTGTGCGGGTTGTAGGGATGATGGATGATCGTGTCGAAACCGATCATTCGAATCGTCTATCCGTTCCTTGTTCCTAAAGCGTTCCTAAAGCGACGATCCATGCAGGTTTCCCAAAGAAAAAGCTCCGAAGTACGTCATTGCCCGAGTTAAAGGATTTGGAAACGGATAGATATCAATCGTGCATGTGGCGAATTGATTGAATCGAGGACGAATCTCGCTCTAGTTCTTTCGTGCAACAGTTTCGTGCTTCGAATTCCACGCTGTGAGCATCTTGTGACTTAGGGAGTGCGCCAAGGTAGCGAAGCGGCGCTGCTGGTTGGTTTATCCGAATAACCTCCTGAAGCTGGAATGACTTTAGAGTTCACGGAGTCTTCGCCCTCAAAAATCGCAGTCTGAACGCTGTTATCGGAGACGCGATTGGTTGAAGCACTAACGACTGGCTCGCTTTGGTT
>JBEGUT010000091.1:0-10216 GCA_041178745.1 Planctomycetota bacterium
TATCGCCACAACAGGCGCTAAAGAGGAACAAAAACAAGTCGCTCCCTCTTCCAGCTGGCTCAGCTTCTGGCCAGGCAAAGGTGGCAAAGCGTCGGGCGCCAAAAGCAAGTAGACTCGTAAACCAATGAAAGCTTGGTTCAGCCGGATCGCATTGATACTTGCAATCCGGCAATTCTTTTTCCGGAGCTAGCTTCTGTCACAATTACTCAACGACGTCTGATTGCATGAGATAGTCGATGAGAGTTCGCACCATGGCGCCAGTCCCGCCAGCATCCATCCATGGTTTAGGCTTATCTAGAAAGGCGGGGCCTGCAATATCTAAATGACACCAAGGTTTACCAGCAACAAATTGCTCCAGAAACTTTGCAGCTGTGATCGCTCCCCCCCATCGCCCATCTCCAACATTCTTGATATCCGCAATCTTGCTGGCGATTTGTTCGTCGAAAAACGAATGCATCGGTAATGGCCAAACCCATTCCCCGCTACGATCCGCAGAGGCCTGCACTTGTCGAGCCATCTCTTCGTTATTGCTCATAATTCCCGCAATATCAGACCCCAACGCTACGACGCACGCACCAGTCAGTGTGGCTAAATCTATAATCTTCGCTGGATCGTTCTGAACAGCGACATCCAAGACATCTGCTAAAACTACCCTTCCCTCTGCATCGGTATTTAGAATTTCAATTGTCTTTCCTTGCCGACTGCGTATGACATCACCAAGTTTGAAGCAACTTCCCGACAACATGTTCTCGACTAATCCAACGGCTGTAAAAACGGGCGTCTGTATTTCGAGCTGCGCAGCTAACTTCACCAAAGCAATCGATGTAGCTGCTCCCGCCATATCGCACTTCATCGTCGTCATACCTTCAGTTGGCTTGATCGATAATCCTCCGCTGTCGAAAGTAACCCCCTTACCAACGATAGCGACAGGTGCCTGCAAACCATCCTTACCTCGATAACGAACAATCATCAATCGCGGAGGCTTCAAAGATCCTTGTGCTACTGCCAAAAGAGCATTGCAGTTCTCTTGTCGTAGTTTCCGTTCGTCCCATACTTCAATAAACAATCCGCAATCCTGCAGAAACTCTTCTGTCAATTCAACGAATCGCTCGGGATAAAGATGGTTCGGGGGAAGGTTTACCATCCAACGAACCCAGTTCATCGCATCGGCAATCTTTTGCGAACTTGGAATCACCTTCTCCGATATGCCAATCCATACAACCTTCTCGCCGCTGAATAGACTCTTATCTTTTCGAAAGATATCTTGCCCTACCGAACCACAGAGCGATCCGATCGCCGCTTGGGCATGGCAGGACGAGGGAAGTTGATCCGCGACAAAAGTAATCTTTTTTCGGGCTCGACTTGCAGCTGCCTTCGCCCCGGCAGACGCCGCTTGAAAGGCCGATGACGGACTAATTCGCTGGCACTCTCCCAGCCCCACCAGGATTACGGAAGGTGATGCGACCCCAGCAAGATGATGAAGCTCTAGAACCTTACCGGCAGCACCATTCCAGACGCCATCCGCAGCAAGTTTGGCAATTACCCCGCCCGTCGCCTCATTGATTTCCGCAACCCTTGGGGGAAGTTGTGTCGTAAATTTTGGGACTAGAAGAACCAACGAATCAGTAGCCAGTTGTGCTACACTTTCCCTGCATTCTAACGCTTCGAGCATGCGTCACCCCTGTGGCTATTGGCCAGATCGTTACAATATTGCGTCCAACAAAAAATAATGCGTGCTTCTGACGTTAGCCTAGCAATTCTGCTGCGGTCGTACATAGGGGAGCAGTCGATCAGGGGAACCATATGGCCGGCTATTGTCGCATGCGCGACACAGTAGATGATTTGAAAAGGGGTGGTCGGCTCGTAGTCTTCGACGAGCCGATTGATGCACGCTTAGAAATCGCTGAGATACAACGTCGCCTCTACGTGAATCAAGCCCCCGCAGTTCTTTTCACCAACGTGAAAGGCTGCCGCTTTCCTATGCTGGCCAATCTCTTTGGCTCTCTCGAACAAGCTCGCTATCTGTTTCGTCACACGATCGACCGAGTGCGCCGGGCGATCGAATTAAAGATCGACCCAGCCGCTGCCCTACAAAACCCCTGGCGTTATCGCTTCGCTCCCCTGGTTGCTTTGACCATGCTTCCGAAGAAAGTACGCCGCGGTCCAGTCCTGCGAAACCGTTGCGAACTTTCGTCACTGCCACAGTTGATCTCCTGGCCCGATGACGGTGGAGCGTTTATCACTCTGCCTCAGGTCTTAAGTCAATCGATCTCCACCGCAAAACTCAACGGCTGTAACCTCGGTATGTACCGAGTTCAAATCTCTGGCAATCAGTACAGGCACGATGCAGAAACAGGTCTACATTATCAGCTTCATCGCGGCATCGGCGTTCACCACCAAGAAGCGATTGCCGGCAATAAACCGTTTCTTGTGAATATCTTTGTCGGTGGAAGCCCCGCAATGACTGTGGCCGCCGTCATGCCGCTACCTGAAGGAATGAGCGAGCTCACCTTTGCGGGTGCTCTAGCAGGCCATCGAATTCCAATGATTACCTCTCCCGATCATGCTCCCATTTACGCCGATGCAGATTTCTGTATCGTCGGTGAAATAGATCCTACAAGATTGCTACCTGAAGGCCCCTTTGGAGATCATCTTGGATACTACGCCAAACAACATGATTTCCCTGTCCTTAAAGTCAAAGCGGTCTACCATCGCGATGATGCTATATGGCCTTTCACTGTTGTTGGAAGGCCGCCACAGGAAGACACGACGTTCGGTGAATTGATTCACGAACTCACAGGCCCCGTTGTCCCGACCGTTCTACCAGGCGTTAAAGCGGTTCACGCTGTTGATGCTGCTGGTGTCCATCCTTTGCTCCTAGCGATCGGTAGCGAGCGATACACCCCCTACAAGAAACCTCAGCGCCCTCAGGAACTGCTCACCCAAGCTTCGGCCATTCTTGGCCAAGGCCAAATGTCTCTTGCGAAATATCTTTTGATCATCGATCAAGCTGACAATCCAAATCTGAATATTCACGATATCGAACCCTATCTCCGCCACTGGCTGGAGCGAATTGATTTCAGCCGCGATCTTCATTTCCATACTCGAACCACGATCGATACCCTGGACTACAGCGGCCACGATCTCAATCAAGGTTCGAAGGTAGTAATGGCTGCCCAAGGAAAACCGCGTCGACAACTTGCTCAGTCACCCGAAGGATATCGCTGGCCTGAACTCCCAGGTTTTACGAATCCACGTCAAGCGATTCCGGGCATCATGCTTCTGAATGGTCCAAAGTATGGAGATGCCAAAAACGGCACGGTGTCGCTAGAGACTCTCTGCCGTGCACTGGAAAATATTTCGGCTGACCAACGTCCACCTATGATCGTCCTGGTCGATGACAGCGATTTTTCAGCACGACATCTCAACAACTTTTTGTGGACCACATTTACACGCAGTAATCCAGCCAACGATATCTCAGGTACTCATGCCTTCATCGAAAACAAACACTGGGGCTGCCGAGATACTTTGGTGATCGACGCCCGGATCAAACCTCATCATGCTCCGCCACTGATCGAGGATACGTCAGTAACGGCAACTGTCGATGCAATTGCTGCTCGTGGCGGTCCACTGGCGAAATATCTTTGATCACCTACTCCACTGGAAGCTGCTTCGTGCGATACATTGTCTCGTGCTTTTCGAAACCACAAATTTCAATGCACATGGACAAATCATCCTTATCCAATCCTTTGGCCAAACATTTCATCGACCCATCCTGTCCTTACTGCATGCATGCCACAGGTCAAAATAGATCGTTGAACTTTAAGCGAAAGAACTATCATGTCTCCGTCAACTTCCCACTCTTCCTGGACACCAAAACATGAAACAAACCAGGAGCATCTTGTTCGTCTTTTTGGCTGCGAGAATCCAGTAGCATGGATTACCGGCTCTGCTGCAGATCGCGTGGGCCGACAAATTGCCAAACATTTTTTTTCGCGCGGTTATCGAGTGGTGATTCATGCTCGGAATTCTATTGAAGAGGGTATGAAAGGTGTCGAGCAACTCTGCGCCTTACGTCCCAATCAGGCGATGCTGGTGACAGGAGCCGTCGAAGAAGATAACTTTGCAGCCCGCGCGGTAAGTGAGATACAGAAAAAGTTTGGAAGACTGGATGTTTTAGTTAATTCAGCGGCGATCTGGGATCCTGTTCCTCTGGAGCAAATCACCGCCAAGGAGCTTCGAAGAAATTTTGAGGCTAACACCATCGGAAGTTTTTTGTGCGCCCAACAAGCAGGCTTGTTGATGGTCTCTCAATCTCAGGGAGGCGCGATCATCAACATCGGCGATTGGGCAAGCGAGAGACCCTATAGCGGTTTTGCATCTTACTTCCCCAGCAAAGGTTCGATTCCATCGCTGACCAAATGTCTCGCTGTCGAGTTATCCCAGCGTAATCCGCGCATTCGTGTCTCGGCGGTACTGCCGGGGCCGGTGATGATTCCCAATGAAATGGCCCCAGAAGCGCGACGAGAACTGCTCAAGCAGTGTCTTCTGCAACGTGAAGGAACAGCCCAGGATGTTGCTGAGGCCGCTGCGTTTTTAGCAGAAGCCCCGTTTATCACCGGAGTCTGCTTAGCGGTCGATGGTGGTAGAACGCTCTTTGGCACCCAATCGACCGATGCGACGGCACATCCATCACACTGGATCGACTAAAACCTAAAGAGCGGTGATTCCGCGAGTATTTCCCTCATCAACCAAGGAGCTTGTTATCTAGAGCGCGGCGAAGGGGTTACAAAACAGCAATGGTGCTGACCTCGATCGTGATGATCATCACTTTACCTAAACCAAACCCTCTCTAAAAAAGAAACAGCCCGTTCCAACTTCCTAGTCAGAACGGGCTGAATCATTTTCGACCAGATACACTTCCAGCGATCGGAAGTATGTTGGGATTCCTGATCGGGATTAGCAACCGCAGCTGTCGCAAGCAGAAGCTGCACCGCAGTCTGCCGAAGCGCCACAGCCGTTACCGCATCCACAACCAGCTCCACCAAGGATCTTCTTCAGCAAGCCGCCACCGAAGAGGCCGCTTCCGAGCAATCCACCACGGCCGGAGACTGGGCAACCAACCGTTACAGGAACTTCTTCACAAACAACTCGTGCTACGCAGCGGGTGTAGGTGCAAGGAACTTCCTTGGTGATGCAACGAGCTACCTTCACGTTGTAGGTGTAAGGTACTGCTTTGCAGGTTGTATAAGGAACCAATTTCTTGGCACATTCAGGAACAATTTTGCAAACGGTGTAGTTGCAAACTTGAGTCTTGCACTCAGGAACCATCTTGCAGGTGGTGTAGCATACATCCTTCACTCGCTGTTCGCATACGATGCGGCAGGTGGTGTAGGTGCAGGTCTTCTGACGGCATTCAGGAACCATCTTGCAGGTGGTGTAGTTGCAAACCTTGCTTCGAGGTTCGCAAACCATACGGCACACGGTGTAAGTGCAGGTCTTCTGACGGCATTCAGGAACCATCTTGCAGGTGGTGTAGCATACCGTTCGGCTGCGTGGTTCGCAGACGATTCGGCAAGTGGTATAAGTTACGGTCTTCGATCGGCACTCAGGAACCGTCTTGCAAACGGTGTAGGTGCAGGTCTTGGTGCGGCATTCCGGAACCATCTTGCAGACGGTGTAAGGAACAACCTTCTTGGTAACTTCCTTCTCATAGCGTACGCAGTTGATCACTCGATCTTCGCAGCTTGGAATCCAAACCTTTTTGCAGATCTTCTTGGGTGGGCACTGTACGCACTCAACCCGAGTTTCACCTGGGCAATATTCATTGCGGCAGGTAGATTCATTGAAGACCCAACGGCCTGGCTCGCGAACCGTACGACGAATCATAGGTCCAGCAACTTCTTCGATCTGAGTTTCCCACTTGCCAGTGTTCACTTTGATCGTGCGAGTATAGTTAACAGGCTTGGTGGTCGTGTAGAAAACTTCGCGCTCGCGAGTTTCCTGAACAGGTACCATAACCGTATAGTTGATTACTCGTTCGCGAACTTCTTGTACTGGCTTCAAAACGGTGTAGTTTATGACCTTTTCATGGGTCTCATAAACTGGCTTCGAAACCGTATAGTTGATCACCTTCTGATGGGTCTCTTGCACTGGCTTCATCACTGTGTAGTTGATAACCTTTTCACGGGTTTCATACACAGGCTTCGAAACCGTGTAATTGATCACCTTCTGGTGTGTTTCGTACACAGGCTTCATCACTGTGTAGTTCACAACCTTCTGGTGTGTTTCATAAACAGGCTTGCGTACAGTGTAAGCAACCTGCTTGGTGTGTGTTTCATAAACTGGCTTCATGACCGTGTAAGATCGTGTCGCTTGGCGAGTTTCTCGCACAACACGATTTACCGTGTAACTTACTTCACGGTAGTTGGTCTCTGGTACATAACGAACGCCGTTACGAACCTGATCCTCATACACCGTCTCATGAACCAACTTGGTTCCAGTAAACTGTTGCGGTTCATGCACAACGCGTCGTACAGTCTTCATCACCGTATGACATGCTGGCACTTCGCAGCAGTTCACCACGCTCCCTTCACAGTTTTGGTAGCTGATGGCACTGCTGTACGCAGCGTCAGCGACCCGAGCCGAAAAGAGGGCCAACAAGGCCACCATCATCGGCAGAGTCAAAAGCCTTCTCATTTCCCGTCTCCTTGAACACTCTCGAAAATTTGCTGGTTGCAGTATCTGGCTTGGCGATCCCAAATATCGCCAAATATTCAGCTATAGGGCACTTCTCAGCTCACTCAGACCACTCGGCCGGGCTTTTACAAATGCGGCTTGCCTGAAACGTTGTCCGTCGACCATCCTCCTAAAGCGTCGACGCGTCAGGCTCCGCTACCAGGTAAAATGGGAGCATCAGCGAGAAAATACTCTTCGCAAAGACAACATCGTCTAGAGAATAAGGCCTGGTTAAGAAATTTAGGACTATTAGGAGCCTTAGGTAGCTTTGGAGGTTTGTTGCGACACGAAGGTAACGTCAGTAACCAGCACAACGAACGTATCGATTTTGCAAGTAATACCGCCATTAAGGTGCAAGCCGCCGCAAATTCGGCATAATAGATGCCATGCCAACCGATCTACCCAAAAACCAACCCGATGACCCCAATCCTCAGCTAGTGCCCGTCGCATCTGCCAATCGACTGGGTATTTACCTACGCGAACTCGAACGGCTCGAAAAAAACAAAATCTCCACCATCAATAGCCGTCAACTCGGAGATAATCTAGGACTGAGCGATTCTCAGATCCGCAGAGACTTGGCCATATTTGGACAGTTCGGACGCCGAGGGGTTGGCTACTCGGTTCGCGAATTAGCCCAGTCTATTAGAGAAATCTTGGGGATTAATCAGGATTGGGGAGTGATCCTCATCGGTGTCGGTAACCTTGGTCGAGCTTTGGCCGGATATCGCGGCTTCGCCAAAAATGGCTACCGCCTCATCGCTGCCTTCGACAATAACCCGGCGGTTGTAGGATCCAAACTTGCAGAAGCCAGAGTCCATCACATCGATTCCCTGGAAAAAGTCATTCCCACACTGAATGTCCAGTTGGCGATTCTTGCAGTTCCCGCCGATTCGGCCCAAGCTTTAGCCATTCGCCTAAGCAAATGCGGAATCCAAGGAATCCTGAATTTCGCCCCAGTCACTCTTAAAACAGTTCAACAGGATGTCACCTGCGTCGATGTGGACCTCGCCCTAGAGCTCCAACGTCTCGTCTTTGCAGTTGTCAGTCGGGACCGAACTCGCTAATATCCTTCTAGAAGTCGCGATTGATGGTTTCGAGGTTCGAAACTAAGGAACCTATGCACAAACGATCACGACCCCACAGCCTGGTGGTGTAATCGGCAACACAGAGGTTTTTGGAGCCTTTATTCTAGGTTCGAGTCCTAGCCGGGCTGCTTAGCAACTTTGTTCAACGTAAAAAGTTTTTCTGGCAACAGCATCGGTCGACATGACCGCTTCTTCGCCGGAAAAGCTGCTGAACGAAACGCTTAAGGCAGATAATTTGGAGCGGATCGGGGTAAACCCGATCCGCTCTTTTTCTTTGCTGGATAAGAAATCTCAACTGGTCAACGTAGAGATTTCAACTTCCAACTTGGCCAGGTTATTCTCAACCGAAGTTTCTACAGAAATGGAAGTGGTTCGACGACGACGTTTGCGACCCCTGGTCGCAATCCATTCTTTGGTCATCACTTCAAAAACTTCAGGGCTTTCATAGCGGACAATATTTTTGCCCTCTGGCATCGGCCCAATCAGACCTTTAAATACCGGCATCCCACGCAGGGCTAAGTCCGTACTGCTGTCGTCCACCCCAATTTGGGTATGAATTTCCAGCAAAGGCTCATAATTAGGAAAATCACGAATGCGCAGCGTTCCGTCACTGGCGCGAGTCACAATTCGATAGGTGTCTTTTTTTGCCATTCATCCTCTCCACGGAACGAAAACGCGTCACGAAGGGTTCTTCGCTTACAAGCTCTTTTCGACTCGGAAGAGTCAACTATTTTGCTGAACTTTGGCTGACCTACCCAAGACTCAAATCGTCTTCAACTCGCAAAACCCCTACATGTAGAACCTCTTTTGAACCGGCTCGAGATAATCCATGCGAGATTACAACACGATTGGGACTTGCCCCTTCGCAGCGAACTAGGTATCAATGGTAAAGTCGAAAGACAATTTTCGACTCCCGGAGGGTATCCGAATGGTTAGGGGGCTGATTCGAAATCAGTTGCCGGGTGACCGGTTGCGGGTTCGACTCCCGTGCCCTCCGCTTCCCGATCCCAGGTTTGCACCTGGGATTTTTTTGCGCAAATACTTTCTACGCAAGCCCCAGCACACCGGCGAATCACAATTCCCGAAATCCAGTTGATTAAGATGACGCGAGTCTTCAAGCTTTCAGTCCATTTGAAGTTCGGACTGCACTTTCATCATCATCTTGCGATTGCGATTCCCGCTCAGGTTGCTGAACATATCCCGTTTTGCTCGCCCACTTTAAGTCTCAACTCACGCCGCCTAACAATGGCAGAACCTTCTTAACAGCATTCTTCGATACGAATTATTTGACCATGAATGCTGATTGCTGCAGAGAGAGATTTGCTCTGAAGAAAACTTCGTGAAGCAGTTTATGATGCTTCAGCCGCTACCGATGCTCTTGGACCGCTTGAACCATCCATTTTTGCAAGCATCTGATCCACATCATTGGCTACAATCACACCATAATTGATCGCGCCCAGCCATCCGCTCATGATGATTCCAACACTGCCAGCGTGATAGAGACCGCGAATTTTTTCTGGTAAAGCACGGCTTACAGCCAAACCCTCAAACTTGGTCCCAAAACTCGCACCTGCAATGTGCTTGGTGTAATGATGGAAAGTTTTTGGTGTCGCCGCGTCAATCGACTCGATACGCTCGCGACAATTAGGAACGTACTTTTCTAAAGCATCCAGTGTAGTTTCAATCAAATCCTTCTTGCTTGCCTCGTACTCCTTCTCACTTAAATGCGACCAATCTTCCCAACGCGCATTGGTGCTACTCACAATCGCATGTCGCACTTTCCCCTGCGGTCGAGTACGTGGATAGTAGAAACTGAAAGTTCGGCTAGTAATATTTCTCGATAGCAACAGATCGGTCCGAAACGCATTCGCTGTCGAACAAAACAACAAATCCCCGGTCTCTTCCGGAATCGAATCATCGGGCTTTAGGGCCATGTAGACCTGGGTACTACTGTTGTTTAGCCGAACAGCTCGAGCTTGATCGACAAAGTCTTTGTCAAACTTGTCCTCGCCAACTAAATTGAAAATAGTTGCCCGAAGGTTGGAATTGCTTACGATCGCTTTGCAGCCAATCGTTCTACCATTGACACTTACCGACTCAACACCATTACGTCCAATGTTAATTCGCTCGACATCGCAGCGAATTCGGACATCGACTCCGTTCTTTTCCATCTCGGCTTGCATTTTGCCAACAAGGTCGTCGGTCCCACCTTCGTAAATATAAACGCCCTTGGACATGAAGTTCGAGAACACTATTCCGTAAGTTAAAGCAGGATCTTCCAATGTCGAGCCATTGGCATAAGTGATTGGCTCCATCAGTAATCGAACAATGTCTTCACGACCAGGAAAGAATCGATCAAACAATTCCCGTGTTGTCATCTGCTGATCGTCGTA
>JBEGUT010000092.1:0-10156 GCA_041178745.1 Planctomycetota bacterium
TCACAATATTCCCGAAACTGTTGTACGTCGACGATATGCTCGCGGTTTGGCTAATCTCTTAGATCTGTACATTCCGATTGTCAACACAACCTGCGTTTTTGACGGTGCTTCCTTCCCGCCAATTCCAATCGCTGTGATTGACGGTGAAAAAGAACTGCTCTTAGACTACAATACCTGGGAACGTATTCAACTGTATCGTAAGGACTCAACCGATGATTAGAAGTAATGCTCCAGACTCATGGATTGCCAAGGCAAATTTGGCATTCGAGGCAGCTTGTCGAAAAGTCATCGATCGAGCACGCCAATCGGGGACCGAAATCGTCATCTGGCGTGACGGGCAAATCGTAGAACTGTCGCCAGAAGAAGCGACAGCGGAATTGGAAGCCAACTTAGCCAAAAGGGAGTCCATTATCCCGAGCAATACCAAGTAGCATACAAAGCTCCCCACTTCACTCGATCCTCTGCGTTATTCCCACTCATGGAGCAATCAACGTTCAGGGTTGGCTTCGCATGATCGAGTCCAAAACTGGGCATTGATGATGGTGTCAGGGGAGCGGTCTCGGTTGGTGTTCGACGAGAGCTTGTCCCCCGCAACTTCTCTGTTCGGTTAGGAAACTGACCGCAGTAGGTTATTCGAAGACGCCGGTGTCTTGCAGCAACGCAAAACACCGGCTTTTTTCGTATTTTCCTGCAATCTTCTGGGTCCCAACCACTCTCAAGAGACACGATTCCCGGCCGCGACTCTCGCCAAATCAGCCCCTCTCTGGGGGCCAGTCAGAGACAAATACTCTCAGAGTCTCTGGGTTATGAAAACCGCCGGGTTAACGACTCTGGGTTATGAATCGTCTGGCTCGCTCGGGATTCTTTTATTCTGCTGTTCTGCCTCAATAAGAGGCCCATAGTTGCAAACTTTCGCATTGGGTGATGGGACTCGCATCGGCCATTTTGCATAGATAGATCCGGGAGGGATGCCATTTCGGTTCCCTCGCCGTTCTTTCCATGGAGGCCGAATCATCGACGCTTACTCTATCAACTCTCTTCCCGCTGATGACGACCAACCACTGGTTCGACTGCCTCGTCGGCTCGGCGGTCGCGGCATCCATGCAGGGTGTTATGCTATTCGATACCGATCGAAACATCCCAGAGAAGCGAAATCGCTCGAGTTTCAAGGAAATGCTGGGACGAAGACGAGGATGATATTGCTATGGGCATTTGGTAATGCAATGGATTCAAATTGACTTGTACGGAAATATGCCGTACAATTAAGCGAATCAAGGAGCAAAATAATGGCAGTAGCAAACAGCACCTCCAAGTCAGCTCGAATCGAAACTCGAGTGTCTCAAGAGCAGAAAGATCTAATCGAGCGGGCTGCCGCCTTCAGTGGTCGGACCGTTTCCGAATTTGTGCTTGCTCATGTTGAAGTTGCTGCTAAGAAGGTGATCGACGAGCATGAGAAGCTGCACCTCGATCAAGCGCAAAGTAGGATTCTTGTCGATGCTTTATTGGCTCCCAAGAAGCCAAACAAGAAGTTGAAACTTGCTATGGAGGACTATCGCAAGCGAGTCGAAAGCCGATGAAGGACTACGTTTGTGAACCCCTAGGCAATCATCACGATCGAACGCAATTCGACTGTGGCGTGTCCCTTCTCAACGATTACCTAGCCAAGTACGCGAAGCAAGATGTGAAACGAAAGGCGTCGGCAGTTTTCGTTCTTATCGATCGCGCGGAGCCGAAACGCGTCATCGGTTTCTATACTCTATGTGCGACATCGGTAGCCCTTGCTGAGCTACCCGAAGAGGTCACGAGAAAACTTCCGCGTTATCCGGAAATTCCTGCGATCCTAGTTGGACGACTGGCGCGAGACGTGAATCATCCCGGCGTCGGCGCGCTACTTTTAGCCGATGCAATCACTCGTTGCGTCCGAGTGGCAAGCGAGATCGCGGCAAGCCTTATCGTTGTCGATTCCAAAGGGGAAGCTGCAACTCGTTTCTACGAAAAATTCGGCTTCATCTCGCTACCGAGATTACCAGACCGGATGTTTCTTTCAATGCAGACGGCAGAGAAGCTTTGAGTTTTCACGGACTCCGCATGATGCGACTGCGAGCCGCATAAATTGCGCCCATTGATTTCCCGAGCAGCTTCGCGACTTCCTCGCTAGGCTGACCGTTGACGACGGTCAACTCAAATGCTCGCCAGCTTTCCGAATCGACATCGGCCTTCTCGGAGACTCTTTATTCCCGAAACTGTTGTACGTCGACGATATGCTCGCGGTTTGGCTAATCTCTTAGATCTGTACATTCCGATTGTCAATACAACCTGCGTTTATGACAGCGCTTCCTTCCCGCCATTTCCAATCGCTGAGATTGAAGGTGAAAAGGAACTGGTCTTAGACTACAATAAATGGGAACGTATTCAACTGCATCGTAAGGACGCATCCAATGATTAGCAGCAATGCTCCAGACTCATGGATCGCCAAGGCAGATATGGCATTCGAGGCAGCTTGTCGAAAAGTCATCGATCGAGTTCGCCAATCGGGGACCGAAATCGTCATCTGGCGTGACGTGCAAATCGTAGAACTGTCGCCAGAGGAAGCGATAGCGGAATTAGAAGCCAACTTAGCCAATCGGGAGTCTAAGATCCCGAGCAATACTAAGTAGCATACAAAGCTCCCCACTTCACTCGATCCTCTGCGTTAATTACCCGAGCAGACCCAAAAACTCTCTCTCGTAACCTCTCAATTCTGACCGCGAGATTAGGAGTATTGAGATAGGTCTAGAGAACCTATTGGAAACAAAGAGATACGCCACGTTTTGCAACGTGGGGTAAAGTTACGATCCGTCACCCGAACGAGTCGAACACTGCCCCCATCGACTTCGTACGACCGGAAATGATCTTGGGACCCGCGTAAGTAGCGATCGCGATTGGGACTTTACGACACTGCGATACGTCATCTTGGTGACTGGCGAGCGACGCTGCACGGCGCACCACTGAGACGATTTGACACATGCTCCACAATGCACAAACTAGCCTGCTGATCCACTTTGCATAGCAACTAACGCAGAGCTGCGGAATCAACTGCTCTGCGGTACGAAATTTGCACATCAGACAAGCGTTGAACGTTAACTCTGCTTCCATGGATTAATTTGGGTCAGAGTCGATGATGTTGGTAAAACGATTACTTGGATCACACAATATGATTTCTCGAAGACTTTTATTTTCTCAGTACCGATGGGGGATTATTTTCGAATGCTCCCGTGCATTCGGAATTTGGGTCGCCAGCTTATGTATCCTCCTCCATCTCATCACTGGTGAGCGGGCACTGTCGAAAGATACCGATTCTGGAACTTGGCATCTGACGTTTCAACTTCAGACCGAAGAGACGGCGCCCTATCTCGAGAAATCAACCTCAAAGTCCGAGACCGTCACGTTGCTCATTGGGACTCAAAGCTATGAGTTTAGGGAGCCGGATATCACGACGCTGTACACAACGAAGAGTAAAACAAAAGTGGAATTGTATCACCGTACCAAAGAGCATTTGGAAATGCCTATGCATGCCGTGGTATGGTTTCTTAACTCGGAAATGGTAAACCGCCATGGCCTGTGCCGTGCTGAGGAAGCAATCAATTTAAGTACGGCCGAGTCAACTTGTTCTCGATTCGAACTGGAGAGTTTATTCAGACTGTCGCATCCGCAAGCGACTCAACTGTTCGAGAACCAAAAAACGAATATCGAACGCAACAGAGTCGAGGGGATGCTTCGATTCGAGCACGATGGCAAGGAAGTTGTAGCGTTCAAAGGCTCAGAACATGAATTGAGCTATAAGCATAAACAAACGTTCCGTCGCTTTCTCGCACATACTTGCAGAATTCATCCTGAGATACGTCAAGCCATCGTTTCCGAGGGTCGCGTGCCCATGTTTTTGTCGTTTCAGTCGCGGGACGACAGGGAACAAACTAGGGAGATCTATCGGCTGGAAAGTGCGATGTTCGATCCCGCAGAGCATGTCGTCGAAATTCCATCAGAATATGTACCGCGAGTGAACGACAAGCAACTGGAACCGATTCTGAATCGACTGCAACAATTCTCGATCCCGGATAAGCTTGCTCTCCGCAAACAAGCTGAAGAGATGATCGACAAGGCTCTTGCGTCACATCACGTTGATGAAGCTGTTCTGGCTGCGCTTCGTTTCCTAGAAATAACCGACAATAAAGACGCTTACCAACAACTGCTACAGCGATGCGGCGGACTGGGCAATCGAGACGTGCGACGCATGGTATATCGATTACGGGATTTACAACAAATCAAAGAAGCCAAACACACACTGGAATCGAACCAAAGCAAGATAGCTTATTTAACAAACTACTACCTTGCCGATGCAGCGATGATGGACCGACGCTACGATGAGCCGATTAAGGAGAATTTGCTTGCATGTTTAGAAGCGGATCCACTCATCGTGGGGGCCTATGTCGATCTTTGGCGCTTCTACCTCATAGAATGGGATCCCTATACAGCATGGAGATGCATTCGAGCTGCCGAGAGGATAATGCCGAACCATGGTGTTTTGATTCCGCTGCGAAACATGGAAAAGCAGATCGAGATCGATAATCCAGAGTTTTTCTAGGTCGAGTGCATCAGTCAGTTCTAGACAGGACGACAAAGGCGATAGGGAGTTTTTACTTTTCGCGACTGCCGCAAGTTCAATGGCGGCAGACTTTGCGAGTCCAGTTATGCGGCTAATTGTCGGTTCAAAGCAGGCCGAAATCGCCGGTTAATTTGAGACCTGGCGAAAGACGACTCGCGATATTGCACGCGACTCAGAGCCGTGGTTAGCAGCTCGTGTTCGTGGAGTTCTGGGAACACGGGAAAGTGCTACTTAACTTGCAAGTTGAGACTTCCGCGAAGGTATTTCGAGGAAACCACTCAAAAGCCATAACCCGGAAGAGAGAAAGCAAGCGAGTTTCGCGAGGTGTCGGTTCCGCTCAACTGAATTAAGGGTTTCAAACTCAGTTTGCCCCTCGTGTTATACCAGCAGGCCGACGGCTTAAAACGTCGGCCTGTTCGCGTTTTTACACGGTATTTTCCAAGGTTTTCCCGCCTTGACGCCATCACAAACTCTCCCCCGCGCGATGTTTCTACCAACCCGCGCGCGAATCATCTGGGGCCTTTTTCGACCCTTTAGGTCACGACTCTCACGAATCTCCAAGTCGCGCGACCCGGAGGTCATAGAAATGTCTCTAAACTCCGTAACCCGGTCGAAAATGGAAAAACCAAAATGACCCGCTGGCTATGCCCCGCACGACAGATGCGCGACTTTTTGAGTCCGTTTTTCATCGTGCTTTCATAACCCATAGGTCCTGCCCGCTAGCTCTTGGCCGATGTAGTTTTCCTTTACGCTCAAATACATTGAGTTTTTGATGTGCGATGACGCGGCGGCTACAACTTCTCTCTACTCCATAACCCGAGTTAAGCGTCGTCGGACAAGAGCGTCGGGTTATGGTCGGCGCGATACTTATGCGAATGATTCGGGCGTTCCAAAAGTAGATGCGAGTTAATGAGCGGAGTTGGTAAACGTCGAAATCTGAGCAAGAGCCTGGCCAACAATCGCAGCGATGGGGGTTGGGTAGGTTTGTGGCCGAACGCGGCCCCTATTGTTTACCCACTGGGCTGAGGTTCGGTTGGCGGAGCAAGCACACCTGTTCTATCCCATTGCTCGGAACTGGCGTGTGGCTTCATAGATGAAGAGTTTCTGAACAAACCGACTAATAGCGCCGAGTTCTCCAACGCTTTTTTCCAGAATCTCCTGCAGCGCAGGAGGGTAACACCAGGTTCGCCAACGTTTGCTTCGTTAGTACGGCCGAGTGCTACCTCCGATGTGATTGTCAGGGAAGAGCATTCGCGTTTTGCAGCACGATACAACTCTCATATCCGTTAAATCGTTCGGTACTCAGCCATATCGAAGTCATGATCTAGTATCCAGTGATCGATTGCTTTTCAGATTCCTTGCTCCGCGAACACATTCGTCGCGTGCTGTAGATTACTAGACATAGACGCACTTCTACTGTCTTGGTTCGCAAGAAAAGCATTACGCGATACTTGGCCTTACGAGCTCGTCAACCTAAACTTTGAGTCCCTGCCCCAGGTTGTGAAGATTAAGCTGACTGATCTCTAAGGGAATTAAAGTTCCAGCAAGTAAGCGCTTTCGAGAGCACTATACTTTTCAACGACCATAACGAAGAAGCAACAGATGGATTTGAGTCGTGGAACCACTCCGAAAGTTATCTCAGCGAAAGCGACGCGAGTTCAACGTCAACTCAAGAATCGCGGCGACAAACTCTCCCAAAGCAAACCATATTGTTAAATAAATGAATAACAGGAAACCGTAAATGATTACGAAGAAAATGCTTCCGATGAGTAGGCCTGCAGATTGAGCAAATTCACCATTGAGCAGCCCGTTGATGGATCCAAAAATAGAGAAGATTACAAAAACAGCAAGCATCAGAGTGACAATGACTGCCAAGATGATTCCAAGTGCACGATTTAGCTTTATATACATCTGTAGCCACCAATACTCTTGCAGTTCTTGAGTATCATCCTTTCGTCTTTCCTTTTCGGCGTTCATAATGTAGGGATTAGAGTATGGACTTTTTGTGGTAGTGGTCGCTGCCTTGATGGGATTGGGTGGTTGAATCGTTGTTGGAGGAATGTCTAGGTTTGAAAAGTCAATATCCGTGAATGGACTGATCTCGGCGGATGATGTATTCGCCGTCGATGGATTTTGTGAATCAGCTACTCGCATTTTTTTGCCACATGCACAAGTGAAGGTTCCTTTGGGCGATGCATTTTGTGGTAGCGTCAATAACTTATTACAACCTGGGCACTTAATCTTTGTCATATTGAGCAATTCCTCTTCTGTATGGTACGAAAACCGATCAGGGCACCGTCTACGAAATATCTTCGCCTAACACCTATCGATGGGCTAGCAACGAAGTAAAACAAACCTCTGCCTACGGCCTATCTTTTATTACTTGGCACCAGAATTTTGCCACCGCGCCGCAGATCGAATTTGCAAACTGAGATACAAGGAGATTTCCAACTGTTTTATAGCTTCGATGCTCGGCAGCATTACTAATACCCAAGCTAAAAGAGTTGCTCAGTATTGGTAAATCTCTCTTGGCCATATCAATCAGAACCATTGCCCAACGGAGTGCCGTCTCTATGCAGCGACTGAGTAAACAAATACCCTTTTTTATAGAAGCGATGAATCTGGATATTCGCCGCCAAAAAAAAGAAATCAAGTTCAATTTTTCGCCATTTTTGTTTCAGACGTCGCCTTTCGGGGATGTCCCTTCGGTGTTGTTTTAGCAGTCGTTGATCATGGTAGTATGCAACAGAAGTCAGCGAGTCTCCCTGGAAGTGAACCAGTGAATAACCACCTAGCCAGCCAGGTAGTAACTCAAGAAAACTAATCAAAAACGGGCTGGCTCGTTCGAAGCAACCGAAATTAAGAATGTTGCAACCCTCCAGCGCTGCAGGGCATTCTGGAAAAATGCGTTCAAGAACTAGGCGTTACAGCGACTAAGTCGCGACCGAAATTGGACCGGTTTACTTAACTCATTCCATAAAGCCGATTTCTTACTTCCGAAAACAGCCCCACAATTTCTTCATATTCCTGCTTTGTCTAGCTAGAGATGTCACGACCCTCTTACGAACGCTAGTCAACCACTGCTTTTTTGACCGTATTGGTTGCAGGGGTAAACATGAATCGTCAGCTTCAACTTACCGGGATCCGGTGCAACTCGATCATCGCGGGACTCAATCGAGAAATGGACCTAAAGCTGGACTACCCTTCCGCATGGAGCAATCAACGTTCAGGACTGGCTGCGCATGGTTGAGTCCAACCTTGGGTATCGATGATGGTATCATGCGAGGTGTCTCTGCTGATTTCCAAAGTAAGTTTGTCTCCCGCAACTGAACAAGAGAAATCAAACTCAGCTTGACCCTCCGGTTATACCAACAGGCCAACGCCTCAAAACGTCGGCCTGCTTGCGTTTTTACGCGGTATCTTCCAGGTTTGCTCACCTTGGTGCCGCCTCAAACTCTCCCCCGCGCGATATCTCTACCAATCAAGGCGCGAATCGTTTGGGGTGCTTATTCTGCCATCGGTCACCCGACTCCCGGGAGTCTCAAATTCTCTCGCTAAAACATTTCATCACAACGGTTATAGAAAAGTCTCTCGCTGTATAAACCATTTCCAAAATTGCAAAGCATCGGAAATCAACTCCACGGAAAGGCCTGACAAAGGTAAGACCTTCAAGCGACTATTGCGAACTCCTCACCGCAAGCTCCATCCAGCCTGTTGCCACACAGATACCACCGCGCGAATTTCGGGAGAATCAGCAGTTCACCCCGACAAGATCACCCCGACAGCCACTCACACCGACTGCGGTCAGTTATTCAGGAATCGTCCAATCTCTTCAATCGCTTTTTGGATACCGTTGGGAACACGATCTGTTGTCCTGTCAGCCCCATTCACAAAATCTTCTACAATGCCTGCGGTCAGTTGGTGCAATTCTATACCAAGTCCCAGACCTAACTTGCTGACATAAAACGCATTGATGGACTGCTCGTACTGCCTCGGCTCCGGTACGGCCAGGATCGGCTTCCCGAGAAACCTTGCTTCCGAAATCAGTTGGTTGCCGGCCGAACCAACAAGACACCGGCAATCAGCCAAATCCTCCACGAAACTCGGCCCTAGTTCACAAAATTCAAAGTGCGAGCAATTTGCATAAGGATCTGAACTCGCGCGGTGAACGCCGTAGATCTTGTATCTGTTGTTCTTGGTGTTCTTCAATATTTCCAACAACCTCTTGGATATACTCTCCCTCGTATACACCAGTACGAAATCACTCTTCTTCGGTACGGCTTCTTCCAAACTCTTTCTAAACAAACCGTTGGTAAGAATAAGCTTGCTGCAACTCGGCTGAATATGGTCGTAATGAAAGGTCGAAACGATGGTTCGATCCGGCCAGGGAACGACCCATCTGGCAAACAATCCACATCCCCAGCCATACGCCCTCAAGTGCAATGGCAAGTCAGATAAGTCGTTGTAGGCGAATCGATGTTGGTTATCGATGCTTAGAATGGGCTTTCGCAAAGCGTGAGCAGCACGGGGGATAGAAGGCTCAAAATCGGAGATGAACAGAGTGGGATTCAATGCCTCGGCCTTCTGAAGGATGTGGCCTTGGTTCTTGTTGGTCATCATGAACCAAGCTGCTTCTTTGGTCGTCTTCCAATAGTCTACCTTCCCTCTTTTGAATGAAAACATCATACCCTCTATTTTATGGAGGTATGGGTAGTTCTGCCGTTGCATGTATTCATAGGCTTTGCCGTAAGTAAAGACATGGACCTCACACTTCGGTGGCAAGTGTTCAATGACTGCCAAGGCACGGCTGATGTGGCCCAAACCCTCACCATTGACGCCATAGAAGAGTCTTTGAGAAGTCATTGACATTACTTCCTGAAGTTCTCCAAATTGCGATCCACGTGATTTAAGAGTGATTTTTAGTATCGGACAACCGATCACTGTCCCACTACTGTTAGGGAAGCTGTTGATGGGACAGCATTCCAATTGCGGACGCTTGCGAACCAAATCAAAAATCCTCTCGCGTTGCAGAGATTCGCAGATCCATTCATGATACCAAATTTCCTATCACTACGCTGCAAAGATGCGATTCGCTTTACCCTAGGCTGCAAGATGACTAGCTTGGACGGAACTTACTCATCGATCGAGATTTCTCCTTCGGGTCCGGTCGTTTTGCAGAAACACTAATCTCAAAATGGGCTTATCTAATTGCACGTCAGCCAATAGACGGAGAGGTCACATGCGTTCGTCTATATTCCCAAAGACATTGGGACACTCAGATCTTCAACCTACCGAAACACTAGTTCCACTTACGATTCACCGCGACGTCAAATTCCTCAAGAGTCGTCAGTACGAACAGAATTTCTTGTCAAATCCAAAATAAATTCAGCGTAAAGCAATGCGGTCGTGGTCGGTTCTTGTTTGTGACTGTGCCTGTTCAGTTCAATTGAACTCCCTACGCTGGGCATCGGTTAACAATATACCGAGCTCTGATTGGATAGCACCTGTTTCTTG